>CAZNCO010000465.1:0-4184 GCA_964571345.1 uncultured Ohtaekwangia sp. | reverse complement strand
GGGCCAATCATATCAAATAAGCTACTTTTTTCAGGCCTGCTTGCATCAAAACGCAATATGAACCCAAAAGTATGTACCGAAGCGAAGATTTCTGAAAGGCAGATTAGAAATTTATCTCACTACAAATTTATAGACCAAAGTTTGGGATGATAACGAAACCCTGGCAAAGTATAACCCCGGTGCAAGGTTGTGACTAACGGTCTCTGTTTCATTCGAGCCAAGCGAAAAAGAGTTGCTCAGGCGCTGCCCAATGACATTATAGATCTGCACATTCGCAGGCTGGTTTGCCCTCATAAAAATTTTATCAGATGACAAAACCGGGTTTGGCCAACAGAAAAAAAGAGGCTGATCTGAAGAATTAGTTACTTCCGGTTTCAAATTATAAAGACCACCGGCAATGGTGCCCACAAAAATAAGGGGAGAAAAATTGAAGTTTAAATCGGCTGCAGCCACCCGAATACTTCCGCCAAGGCTTCTGTTTTCATAAGTGCCCTTACGTGGATTCTCAATGAACACAGTATCAGCCACCGGATTTTGATTCGTTTGAAAATCGGAGAACACGAGCAAAGATCCCTTGTTACCAAGGATCAAATCAGGCCGCCCATCGTGCTTCAGGTCTGCCATGGCTGCCGACATACTGTACCGGGTAATACTGGAACCGAGCCCAAGAAAAGACGAATTTGAAAGCACCAAAAAAAATGAATTAGCCGATCCCACATTCTTCCAGTATTGAAGAGATCCGTCAACTTTACCAACAATTGCATCCACCAGTCCGTCACTATTTACATCAGATAAAAAGACATTTTCAGACGGATCGATTTGAAATCCGCTCATCGCGGGCAATTGATCTTTAAAGTCAAGAGCTCCACTAGCTTGATTGAAAAGAAAATACAATTGTGTGATTCCTGTTGCCTTGTTGGATGCAGTAAAGGCCAGATCCGTTCTGCCATCAGCATTTACATCTACAAACTGAATTTTGATATTGTACAAACCAAATTTCGAAAACTGTAAAAAGTCATTTGTAACAAATCTGAAAGACGGTTGATCAATCGTTCCACTATTCTCGAAATGATGAATGGAAGAAACTGTATCAGGCCCCGACCAATAGCTTATAAACAAATCCAGATCATTGTCATCATCTACATCAGCAAAGGAAGGTGATGCATAGCTGCCCAAATCGATCATGTTCTCTTGAAGGAAATTATACTTCGCAAAAGAAAACTGTGGTTTTAAATCGGTGGCTGTATTTTTATAGGTCCATACTGAATTTGAAAAATCGAGGCTTGAAAATACCGTTGAACTAATGTTCGAAGACACCACCAGGTCCTTTGTTCCGTCAAAATCAACGGCTTCGTAATAGGCAGCTGGAAAAAGAAGTTCTGATGGTTTGCCAGCCGGAAAATCAATAAAGGAAGAAAAACTAGCCTTTTGATTGCTGCTGTCATTTGGCAAACCATAAAGCGATGTACAATCTTCTTCTGAAAAAAGTAAATCGCGCAAGCCATCTTGATTAAAGTCCAATGTAAGAAGAGATTTTCCCTCATCGTGTTGCACTCTTCCCCCTACCTGGCTGCAATCTTTTCCCGAAAACGCAAAGAGCCCACACTCGCACTCTTCAAAGTTGCCCCACTCCTGAGTTACTCTCACCATTTGCAATGAGTCGCACTTGCCTGCGTTTTCTACGCTCATGTTCCTATGCCACTCAATCGTGCCAACGCCCACAAAACGGGCATTGAGAATATCAAGGTCTCCATCTCCGTCTACATCATCAATGGCAGGCAGGTCAGACAAGTTCACTTTCAGGTTGATCGAGCCGCTGAAACCAATGGTTAACAGAGGGCCACCATTATTAAACGGTCGCCACTTTAACGCACCATTTGATGACACATTCACAAAAACGAGAATACCTGAAACGCTGCTGGTGAAAATATCTTTTTTTCCATCACAATTAAAGTCGCGCAAAAGCATCCAGTTATTAACTGTTGATGGAAAGTAAGTTTCAAATTCAGGTGAGTATAGGTATTGGCCTTGATGATTGACAAAAGTGAATAGCTTATTGGCCGTGCGATCAAACACTGCCAGATCATCGTCTCCATCAAAGTCGAGATCGATTGAATTAATCTGTGCGGAGTTGAGCCCGCCAGCCCAGGGAGATAAAAGGTTTGTACCGTTAACCTCCACAGGGATACTTTGATCTAACTGATAATGCATACTTTGCCCAAAAGATATCAGGGGCAAGAAAACGATTAACAGAACGGAAAGGCGCATCTACGAGCTTTCAAAAAACCATGACAAAAATCATAAATTAAACTAGCATTACGACACTCAACGAAAAACTTTACCAACTAATTTTGAGCGATGACAAAAAAAATAGTGGCCGGGATTTTAATCGCAATGCTTTCACTGCAATGCTTTTATAAACTCGCATGCGTCACTTATTATCAGCTCAACAAAGATTACATAGCTGAGTTTCTTTGCGTGAACCGCGATAACCCGATCACGGTATGTTACGGTCAATGCCTCCTGAAAACAGCATTAGGTTTTGATGCGGATACAAATGCAAATGCGATGACCTCAAACCTCAAATTTGAACTGCCTGCTTTTAAATTAAATGAACCTCTTTCCATCAGCAAGACAAACGTACTCATTCAATCTTTCCCTACAGGAAACTGTAGCCTGAATACAAGTTCTTTTATTCCCTCTGTCTTTCGCCCGCCTTTATTTGATTGTTGATTTTCCTTTTTCTTCCTACCGGACGGTTTCAATAATAGCAATCAATTTTTATTAGTTTCATGAAAAAGATATTTCTATTGTCGGCATTGCTGGCATTATATCACACTGCACTCGCGTGCGAAATATGCGGATGCGGCAACAACAATTTTCAAATCGGCATACTGCCCTATTTTTCGAAAGGCTTTGCCGGTGTGCGTTACACCTACTCGCAGTATCACTCCCAAATGAAAGACAATCCATCCCAATTCAGTCACGACTATTTTCACAGCACCGAACTATGGGGAGGCATTCAGTTAAACAAGTGGCAATTGATGGCCTTCGTTCCCTACATTCAATCATCTAAGGTGGGTGATGATGCCACCATGAATTCATCGGGCATCGGAGATGTCAGTTTGCTCGCCAACCATCTTTTCACCAGCACTACATGGCTTTCAAAAAATGAACGCACTACGTTCAGAAATGAAATCTGGGCAGGTGGCGGTGTGAAGCTGCCTACCGGTAATGTAAATGTAGATCAATTGAATCCCGACTTCAATGTTGGCGATTTTAATTCACAACCCGGAACCGGCAGCGTTGATTACCTGATGAATTTAACCCATAACCTGACGTTCAATAACAGCGGCATTGTAAGCAACTTCACCTACCGCGTAAATACCAGCAATGCACAAGGATTTAAATATGGCAACCGGTTTTACGCCAGTGCAATTTACTTTCACACATTTGGCAAATCAGAACTAAAGATACGCCCCAACGCGGGAGCCAGTTTACAATCCAACGCTGCTAACTACTTCAATGCAAATATCGTGGATGGCAGTAACGGGTACATCCTAAGTGCAGTAGCGGGCGTTAATCTTGTACATGGAAAGTGGGGCATGATGCTGCAAGGGTTTGCTCCCCTGTCGCAGAACACTAACAGCGGGCAAACGAACTTGCAAGGTAAGGCCGTGGTGGGATTAACTTATTCCTTCTAGAGCGAGAAAATTTCGATAACAATAACTGCATCGTTCGGGCTGGTCTCGAATTAAAAGTGAAGGTTTTATTCCGGATCGGATAACTCTTTTTTCCAATCCGAGAAAACCGTTTGTTATCCGTTCGCTGTCCGTTAGGGATCCGTTTATCCTCCGTTGGTGTCCGTTCGGTATTCGTTCGTTATCCGTTCGCGAAGCGTTCGCTCTGAGTTCTCCGCGCAAAGTGCCTGTTTCGATGTTTTAGCTAAAGTGTTGATCGATTACCAGATTCGATTTACCTTTGCTGCATGAAATAAGCATAAAGAGAGCTTCACCAACCGGTATAGTAATCTGTATGCAAATTTCATGTGACCTTAAAATAAAATTATCAAGTGAAAAAGAATTTCGTTTCAAATTCGATGGAGTCCACCCGAATGTTCAAATATGATTGGATGGAGGCTTTATCAAAAGTTCACTATTCTGTACCCTTGATCGTCTTTATCC
>CAZNCO010000464.1:0-4191 GCA_964571345.1 uncultured Ohtaekwangia sp. | reverse complement strand
GCCAAAAGAAATGCGTTGATGCCCAAACGGACCATATGGTGGCAAATTTACTGCCTTTTATCGTCATTCACCTATCTGGAAACCCCTGCGGCTTGTTCTGGCGAATAATTCCGGTTGCCTGACCTACTACTGTTCTACTATTTTCTCCACTCTCGCTCCACTCATTCTCCACTCGCTGTCCACTCGTTGTGTATTCATTATATAGACATCCTTTAGTCACGACCATTTGATCTCAAATCATGGGGCCTTTCAAATAAAAACGCCTCAGCCAGTTGAGGGCTGAGGCGTTTTGTTAAGAGCTAAACTCTTTAGAAATCGGGTATTTTATTTCTTTTCGGAAGCGTTGGCTTTTGCTTTCGCGAAATCACCAGCTTTCACAATATTGATCGATTCCAGCTTCAGATACTTCTTCATAGCTGCATTCACCTGCTCTACTGTAAGTTCCATCACTTTTTTCTCAAAGGCATCGTCCCACGCTAGGGTGCGCTTGGTGAAAAGGTAATTATTCAAAGTGCCAGAAAGACCAGCATCCTGGGCGCGCTGCACAGTTCGTTGCTGCGACCAACCTGACTTAGCTGCTGCCAATTCCTCAGCTGTGAATCCTTCGGTGGTTACTTTGTTTATCTCTTCTTTAAATGCCGCCTCCAGTTTTTCCACGTTTTGAGGTGCATAGATGGCATAAGCCATGAACGTACCGATTGGATCCAATGTGCCTGCACTAAACTGCGAACCTACCCCATAACTCAATCCATCTTTTTGGCGGATGCGAACGGCCAACCTTGAATTCAAAAATCCTCCACCCAGCATAAAGTTACCCATCACCATGGCGGGATAGTCTGGATTATCGTCACGGAAATCAAAGTTGTAGGTAGCAACAAAAAATGCATTGGCCTTATCCGGAGTTTCGACCGACTCATTAATTGTCTGCACCTGGAATGGCTTGTTTACCATACGGGTAAAAGGCTGTGAACTTTTCCAATTTCCCAACTGCTCAGTCAAAATCGATTTGATTTCATTCGCATCAAAATCTCCCACCACAGCAAGCGTGGCATTGTCGGCACCATAAAAATCCTTGTAGAATTTCTTTACTTCATCGAGCGAAAGGGCTTTCACACGCGCTACGTCCTCGTCAAAATCTGTTACATAGCGAGGATCCGATTTTGGGTAAGGGGAAACATGACGTTGAATTTTGGTGAAGGCGATAGCTTGAGGCTCGCTGCGATTTTCTTCGATGCTTGCAAGTTGCTCGTTTTTCAGTTTTTCAAATTCGTCTGCGGGAAAGATCGGGTCCTTTAAAGCTTCAATAGCTAGCTTCAGTGCTTCAACAAGATTGGGTTTTGTTGTGCTGATGTTCAGCCCAGCCGAAGACGATCCGCCAAAGAAGAACACATTTGCTTTTAATCGGTCAAATTCATCTTTCAATTGCTGACGAGTGTGTTTGCTAGTTCCTTTATTTAACATGTTGCCTACGAACTGTGGAGCTGCGCCTTTATTTTGAAGTGCGTTTTCAGAACCGAAGCGAAGTGTAAGTCTTACTTCCACCGACTCACCACGGGTCTTCTTGGGAAGCAATGCGATCTTCATTCCATTTGGCAAATCGCTTCGTGATGTTCTTGACTCAATGTTAGACGGAGACGGATCAAATGCTTCACCCTGAGCAACGGTTGCATTGCCTTTGTAATCTTTCACCATTTCATCTACATCTGGAGTCGATGGAATTTCTGAACGCTCCGGTTTTTCAGTTGGAATAAATACCCCGGTCGTGCGGTTGTCT
Organism: uncultured Ohtaekwangia sp.; assembly: GCA_964571345.1. GTDB lineage: Bacteria > Bacteroidota > Bacteroidia > Cytophagales > Cyclobacteriaceae > ELB16-189. The sequence goes on along the minus strand of CAZNCO010000464.1, from coordinate 2,417 downwards.
GGTTTCAAATATTCTTTTGCAACACGCAACACATCTTCAGCCGTTACCGCTTTTACGCGATCGCGCGTCAGGAATAAAAGTCTCCAATCGCCCATGCCCACATAGGTGCTCAATTGCAGTGCTACACTTTGTGAGGAGTTAAATGACAACTCAATCTGTTTGATGATTTCATTTTTAGCACGATCCACTTCTTCTTTCGTTGGAGGTGTTGCAGCAAATTCATCTAATGTTTTGATCATCGTGATCTTCGCGTCATCCAATGATTTTTCTTTCAACACTTCAGCGTAAGCATAAAGTAAAGTAGGTTCTTTGAAAGCAAATGTCATCGAACCAGCACCACTCGCTTTCTTAGACTCCACCAGTGCTTTGTATAATCTTCCTGCGGGCTCACTTCCCAATACACGCGCCAAAACCTGGATAGCCGCATAATCTTTGTGCGAACCAGCAGGCACGTGATAAGCGCACATCGCCACTTGTACATCACCAACTCTCTTCAATGTAACTAAACGCTCACCGTCCTGCACAGGGTCAGCAGTGTAAGTTCTGTCGATCGAGCGACTGGGCTTGGGAATGGTTCCAAAATATTGATTGATCAACGCCAGTGTTTTTTGCTCATCTATTTTTCCGGCTACGGCAAGCACTGCGTTATCGGGCTGATAATATTTGTGATAGAATGCCTGTAATCTGTCAATGGGTACATTCTCCAAATCAGAACGTGATCCGATGGTTGACTTTCCGTAGTTATGCCAGAGATAGGCGGTAGAGTTCACGCGTTCCATCAAAATTCTAAACGGGCTGTTCTCTCCGCTTTCCAATTCATTGCGTACCACAGTCATTTCACTGTCAAGGTCTTTTTTGGCAATGAAAGAATTGATCATACGATCGGATTCAAGATCGAGCGCCCACTTTAAATTTTCTTCAGTTGCGTTGAAGGTTTCAAAATAGTTGGTGCGATCCACCCAGGTTGTTCCGTTCGGGCTTGCTCCATGCGCAGTCAACTCTTTTGGAATATCTTGATGTTTGGGAGTGCCCTTAAAAACCAGGTGCTCCAGTAAGTGAGCCATTCCGGTTTCCCCGTAATTCTCATGCTTTGATCCTACCATGTAAGTAATGTTTACCGTGATAGTTTGTTTGGATGGATCTGGGAACAATAGCACCCGAAGTCCATTGGCAAGACGATACTCAGTGATGCCTTCTACGGTAGACATTTTTTCGGGAATAGCGGCCTGTGATTTGCTCTCTTTGCTAATCGAAACCGGGGCGGGCTTCTCTTTGTCCTTTTTATTTTGTGAAAAAGAAACAAAGGTCACCAAAAGCGCTACGGCAATTAAGACGTGTTGTGTTTTCATTTGGTTTGTTTGGTTGTTTGGTGTAAGACGTAAGCAATTTAAATATTTTTATTTCTGCATCAAGAATGGTTTGTGTTGGTCAGAAAAAAAACAAACTTGCCTCATCCATTATTAATAAATCTTCACGTGGAACCGGAGCAAACTCTCATTTCAACACAAAACTTAACGGTTGGCTATCGCACTAAAGATGGAAACAATTTTCTTTTTAAAGATCTCAATATCGCCCTCCGAAAAAATGCGCTCACGTGTTTCATGGGGCCCAATGGCATTGGCAAATCAACTCTGATCAAAACGTTGGCCGGGTTAAATGCGCCACTGTCTGGCACCTGTACGCAATTGGGTGAAAAAGATGTGGCGGTTGTGTTGACAGATAAGATTGCTGTTTCAAACATGGGCGTGTTGGATCTGGTAAGCTATGGCCGGTACCCACATGTGAATTGGAACTTGAATCTTTCATCGACAGACGAGTCAATCGTTGAATCTTCGTTGAAAGAAACAAACATTGTTCACCTGGCAAACAGAAACATTAACGAGTTAAGTGATGGCCAGATGCAAATGGTTCTAATTGCACGAGCTCTGGCACAACAAACACCTATTTTGTTCCTTGATGAACCCACGTCTCATCTCGACCTAAACAATCGCATGGAGATTATGAGCGTGTTAAAAAGACTCGCGCACGAGCAGAAAAAGTCAATTCTCATTGCCACACACGAACTTGATCTCGCTTTGCAAATGGCCGATGAAGTATGGCTTGCCATGCCGGATAAAAAAATCAAAACCGGAATACCGGAAGATCTCGTTTTGGATGGATCATTTGACGAAGTCTTCCAATTCAAAGGTTTCGATTTGAAAACAGGAAAAGTTCAACATACTCCGTTTCGAAAAACGAAAATCAATCTTACCGGTGAAGGGGCGGAATATCTTTGGACAAAAAATGCACTTGAGCGCGAAGGTTTTTCAATTTCAGAAGAAGGAACGTCTGTAGAATTATCCCTTGGCAATGCTCTTCAATGGAAATTCAATTCCAAGACTTACACGTCACTCCATGATTTGCTTCAGGCTTTAAAG
>CAZNCO010000463.1:0-4198 GCA_964571345.1 uncultured Ohtaekwangia sp. | reverse complement strand
TGTGTCTCTATTTGGGCCGCCTCAAATAGGTAAAGACTGAGCTGTGCAGGAATGGACCGATGATTTGGAACAACTCGAAAAAAATCACAGACATTTCTCGCATCTTTATGGGCTGTATCCGGGAAATGTTTTGTCGATGCGGAAAACGCCGGAGTTCGTAAGTCCGGTCAAAGCAGTTTTGGAACAGCGAGGGGATGGAGGAGCAGGTTGGTCGCGGGCCTGGAAGGTGGCGTTGTGGTCGCGTCTTCGCGATGGCAATCGTTCTGAAAAAGTTTTGAAAGAATATTGGAAAGAGCAAAGCTACCCTCAGCTTCTTGCGAAATGCTTCACACCCCTTCAGGTAGATGGAACACTCGGAATGACAGCCGGGATTTCCGAAATGCTTTTGCAATCGCACGAAGGTGCTCTTGATTTTTTACCTGCGCTACCAGCGACATGGAGCGAAGGAAGGATCTCTGGAATCAGGGCGAGAGGTGGCTTTGAAGTAAGCTTCGAATGGAAGCAGAACAAATTGAAGTCAGCTCAAATCATTTCTCATGCGGGCGAGGCATGCAGAATATTTTTAACGACACAAAAGATGCAGATCATTTCCAATGGAAAGAAAATATCGTTTAAGGCGGCAGGAGATAAAATTGAATTCAGTACTCAGAAGGGCCAAACGTATTCTTTATTGTTTAATTGATCCAAAAAACCAGATCGTTTCACGGATTTTTTGTGCCGCGCATCAATTTCCCGATAACAAATAGCGCAACATTTGGTTAAATTAACAACCTAATTATTATAACCATGGCAACCTATCAATTGCAAATCAATGGAAAGACCTTGCAGGCAGAAGTTGAACCTGACACACCACTGCTTTGGGTGCTTCGGGATTCGCTGGGGCTTGTAGGTACAAAGTATGGCTGCGGCATTGGCCAATGCGGAGCGTGCACCGTTCACCTGAACGGAAATGCCGTTCGCTCTTGTTCTCTTCCTGTGTCGGCAGTGGGGAGCAAAAAGGTAACTACCATAGAAGGCTTGTCGGAGAAGGGTGATCACCCGGTTCAACAAGCCTGGAACGAAGTGGATGTCGCGCAGTGCGGTTACTGCCAGGCGGGACAAATTATGACGGCTGCAGCGTTGTTGGCAAAAAATCCAAAACCCACTCCGGATCAAATTGATAATACCATGAATGCAAATCTTTGTAGGTGTGGTACTTATCACCGTATTCGTGAAGCAGTAGTTGTAGCATCCAACAAAATGAGTAAGTAGTATGGAAACAATATTGAAAACAAATCGCAGAGACTTTTTAAAGCTCGCCTCCCTCACGGGAGGTGGATTAATCCTTGGCTTTGGTTGGCACGATGGTGTCGCTTCATCGATAAAAGTGTTGACAAGCGCATCGATGGCAGGGGACGTTAATTTCAATAGCTATTTGTCTATTTCACCGGATGATGTGATTACGATTTTTTCACCTAACCCTGAACTGGGACAAAACATCAAAACATCGTTTCCGATGATTGTGGCAGAAGAGTTGGATGCTGACTGGTCCAAAGTTAAAGTTGTGCAGGCAGCGTTGGATACAAAAAAATATGAGCGTCAGCTTACGGGTGGTAGCGGGGCGATTCCTCATTCGTGGGAACGCTTGCGCAAAGCAGGTGCTACTGCACGACAAATGCTGATCGAAGCTGGTGCAAAGCGATGGAACGTTTCAGCTTCCTCACTGACGGCCGAAAATGGTAAAGTAATTGATAAGTCTGGAAATAGATCTCTTACGTATGGTGCACTAGCCAACGAAGCTTCAGCAATTCCAGTTCCTTCGGACGTTAAATTGAAGGATAAGAAAGATTTCAAAATTATTGGTCAACCTATAAAGAATGTTGAGAACGATGCGCTCTTCACAGGGAAGCCTTTGTTTGGATTGGACTTTTACCGGGAAGGTATGCTTCATGCGATGATCCAGCGGCCAGTGAGTTTTGGAATGAAAATTAAATCGGTGGATAGCACGGCAGCGAAGGCAGTGCCTGGAATCGTAGATGTAGTTCAATTTAAAAATAACGTGGCTGTGGTGGGAAAATCCACCTGGCAAATTATTAAAGCTCGTAAGCTTCTTAAGATTGAATACGAGCCAGACGGCACTATTGAAAGTACTACTGATCACGATAAGTTGTTCAAAGATTTACTGAACAGCAAGGAGGCAACGGTACGCAGAAAAGACGGTGATGTAGAAAATGCATTTAAGAATGCAGCTAAAGTAGTTAGTAAAGAGTATCAATGTCCGTTTCTGCCGCATAATCCGATGGAGCCGATGAATTTCTTCGCGCACGTGCGACCAGATGGAGTTGAACTAGTTGGCCCGTCTCAAACGCCTGATATGGCACGCAACGAAGTCGCTAAACTACTAGGCATTGCTCCGGATAAAATTACACTTGAGCTCACACGATTAGGCGGTGGATTTGGCAGAAGATTGAAAGCTGACTACGTGCTGGAAGCCGCAGAGTTATCAAGCATCGTTAAATCACCCGTGAAGGTTACCTGGATGCGAGAAGATGATATGGGTGGAGGAAGCTATCGGCCAGCGGTGCGGTATCGCTTTGAAGCAGCATTGGATGCATCGGGAAATCTAACCGGATATAAACTGAGGGGTGTAGGCATTAATGCGGGAAATCCAACCCGCGAAGACAATTTTCCATCGGGTGCAGTTGAAAATCTTTTAATTGATTCGGTTGAATATAAGTCACCAATCACTACCGGAGCATGGCGTGCTCCCATTACCAATTTTTTAGCTTATGCCGAGCAGGCATTTCTTGACGAGGTGGCGATGGAAGCAAAACAAGATCCCGTTCAATTCAGGCTTGCCCTCCTAGAAAAAGCCAAGAAGACACCCACTGGTGCTATCAAGTATGATATTGACCGAATGAAGGCCGTGATCGAGCTAGAGGCTGAAAAGTCAAACTGGGGCAAGAAGAAAAATGTTGCCCAGGGATTCAGTGTTTATTTTTCACATAGATCATATGTCGCGCAGGTTGCCGAGGTGGAAATGAAAAACGGTAAACCTACGTTGCAGAAAATTTATGCCGCTGCCGACTGTGGTGTTGTGGTAAATATGTGTGGGGCTCTACAGCAAGTGCGTGGCGGTATCGTAGATGGCTTAGGGCATGCATTTTTTGGAAACCTGACGTTTAAAAATGGTGAACCTGAACAAAAGAACTTTAATGCGTATCGTCTCATCAAACTAAAAGAAGTTCCTGAAATTGAAGTTCACTTCGTTGATAATGGAATTGATCCAACCGGTTTGGGTGAACCAGCTCTTCCTCCTACAGGTGGTGCTGTGGCGAATGCGTTCTTTAAAGCTACGGGTAAGCGCCTCTACAATCAACCTTTCATCAAGCAGGATGCATTGGAAGGAGTGACACTCGGTACTAAAGGATGAATCGTAAATCATTTCTAAAGAAGTCCCTTGCCGCAGGCGTTGGTATGTCGATGGCGGGGGACTTATTTGCTTCTATTCTTTTTCCCCAGCGGAAGTCAAAGCTTGGGGTTGCATTGGTTGGGCTTGGTTATTACAGCACAGATTTATTAGCACCGGCTCTGAACTTGACACAGCACTGCGAGCTCAGAGGTATTGTCTCTGGTACTCCATCTAAAATTGATCGTTGGAAAAAGGAGTATGAGCTGAGCGACAGAAATTGTTATAACTATGAATCTTTCGATCGAATAGCCAACAACCCCGAGATAGATGTAGTGTATGTGGTTCTTCCTCCATCGATGCACGCAGAGTATGTGATTCGGGCCGCTAATGCTGGCAAACATGTGTGGTGCGAAAAGCCTATGGCGGTTACAGTAAAAGAATGCCAACAGATGATTGACGCTTGCCGTAAGAACAAGGTGAAGCTCAGTATCGGGTATCGCATGCATCACGAGGCAAACACACAAAAGATTATTCAATTCAGAAAAGAATTGAAATATGGAAAGGTGCTTAATGTAACGGCTGCTGCCGGATATTTTGAAGGTCGTACTGACCATTGGAAACAAAAGAAAAGCATGGGTGGCGGAGCCATGTATGACATGGGCGTATATTCTCTCAATGGCATTCGATATGCATGCGGATTGGAGCCGCTGTCTGTTATCGCAAAACAATCTACCACAAGGCCAGAGGTTTATAAAGAGGTAGATGAAACTATGGAATTTGACCTTGAGTTTGCTGATGGTGTTAAAG
>CAZNCO010000462.1:0-4231 GCA_964571345.1 uncultured Ohtaekwangia sp. | reverse complement strand
CTCTTATACAAACAAAGATACTTGATTTTAAATGCCATTTATTCTAGCCAAAGGATATCGCTTGTGCGCCATTTCACAACAATAATCAAAGTCCAAGCGAGACGCTTGAACCGAACTTCTGCTGTAACTCGTATCTTTGTTTCTTAAGTCCTATCAGAAACACATGCTTGCAGATATTCACCAGGTTGGAGAACAGATTCATTCCGTTTATTCTATCGTAGCTGACCTGTTCATCATCACCATCGTTATCATTGCAATCATATTTGTGGTGCGCGTGCTGCGCGATAGTCGCTACACCATTCGCCACGTTAGCGTGCCTGCTTCCTTAGAAGCATCAGGACTGACTGGCCCGTTATTGCGAGGCGAATCCAAAATCGTTTAAATGAAATCATCCAGCGGGTGAGCGCAATGGAATATGCAAAAGGTTATACCACCAGCGCTTCAGACTCTGATGTTTCGGTGGAGGTAGCCGGTATGGGCATGCCCGTGAAAGGATTTATTGAACTGATAGGAAACACACTTGGTATCGGACACAACAAAAAAATTGATGCTGACATTTTTGTAGAAGGCAATCACCTGGTGGCGCTATTGCGCGTGACGGGTGAAAATACAGAACGATTTGAAGCTGACCTTCACGAGAATATCAGCCTCCCCCTGCGCGACCTGGTGCGCGAAATAGCTGAGGCTATTCTGAAATACAGCGATGACGAAGCGCTACAAGTTTATTTCGGCCACCTCGAACGAAACGGTGAAAAGGCAGCCCGACTTGCACGCTATCGATTGGAGAAATACAAGGGCAACAAGTTTATGGAAGCACGCATGGTGTCGGCCTGGGCGCGCGGACTTTGTTTATTGAAAAGAACTGATGAGGCGGTTGAGAAATTAAAAGAAGGCATTGCTTTGAATAGTAATGAAGGAAGGCTCTATAATGTCTGGGGCATGATGTTACAAGAGCAAGGCAAACATGATGAGGCCAAAGCAAAACTGACAAAAGCCTATAGCCTGATGAAATCTTCGGAAACAAAATTCAGGCGATCAAATGTTCTCACTGCCATTGGCGTTTCAACATCCAAACTGGGGCAGTCAGAAGAGGCAATCAAGTATTATCATCAGGCGATGGCCATAGATGAAAACGCACATTTGAGCTACTACAACCTGGCAAAGGAATATCTTTTTAAAAATAATATGCCTGCTTTTTGGGAGACTCTTGAAAAATCTTTTCTCAAGGGTCTTACGACCCTGCATGTTCGTCAGGACAAAGACTTACAATCCATTATTAATGATCCATTGCTTATGCGAATGATCGAAAAATACAAGGAAGAGTAATTCAACAAGAAGATTAAAAAAATTCAATGATGATGCGGGCTCGGCTGCACTTTCAAGGATCGCTTGAAAGTAACAAATCTGTTATTACCTAAGAACCTTCGTTGCATAACGGAAACACAGACTCATCGTATGTTTTGAAAGTATTTTCATTCGCGTTAGTTTTTCCTTAAAAACAAACCAGTTTTGAGTTCGGGTAACGACAAGATCAATAATTTCAGAGCCGGCTGATCCTTTCGCGGCATTTCTTCAAAGAGGACTCGAGAATAGGCAGTTTGTTAAGATAGGGATTCTGATAAAGGCTCATCAATATAGCATACGCTTTCTCAGCCTGGTGATTGTATTGCAATGCCACCGCATAATTTATTTCTGCGAATGGGCTCGGATATATTTTTAAGAGAACCTCATAGTATTTGCAGATCACTGCCCAATCCGTGTCGTCAAACTTCTGTGCAGAGCAATGAACAAACGCGATCGATGCTTCGAGGTGATAAGGCGAGAAGGTTGTGTCTTCCGATTCTTCGAGCATGAGATGTCCTAATTTGATCAACTCCTTATTCCAAAGACTTCGATCTTGATATTCTAATTCAATAGGCTGACCGTTTGGATCATAACGTGTTTCAATTCGCGCTACGTTGAACAACATCAAAGCCTGGAGCGCTTTCGTTTCTGAATTGGAATAACGACTATCGAGCAAACTCTTGTTGAGCACCAATGCTTCCTCGCACATCATCTTGCCCTGATCCAAATTATTTCCGGACTGTTTGTAGCCTTCATGAAAGATAAGGTAGATCACTTTGTGAAGAATGGACAATCGATCTTTTGAATATTGATTACGAATGCCTGACAGCATCAACGATTCATCTTTAATCTTCTGTCTTGCGCGATAAAGTGTTTTCTCAATATTGTCAATGGTCGTTCCCAGTTGAAGTGCAATATTCTCCACTTTCAAATTGGCAACATATTTCAGCGCCAGCATCACTTGGGTTTTGGGGGCAAGGTGTGGATGACAACAGGCGATGAGCATGCGTAGTTGTGCATCCTTAAAATCATGCTCCGATAGTTCCTCCGATTCAATGGCAGATACAACCAACGACAAATCCGACAATCGCGCTGTCTTCTTCAGCAAATTGATCGCTTTGTTTTTGCATGTTTGATAGAGCCAGCCACCGGCATTCAGAGGAATTCCTTGATCAGGCCAACGCACAGTCGCTTCCGCGAAAGCTTCTTGCACTAAATCCTCCGCAGACTCAATCGGAAGTGAGTTGAATTTTTGCAACAGCAGGGCCACAAGTTGGCCATACTTATCCTTGTAAAGTGATGCGATCGTTTTGTTTACTTCACTCATTGTTAACACCATGCACCATGGCAACTGGTCGCACTTCACGAACAGCCAATCCTCGCTGCACAAGAGGGCACGTTTGTGCGATGGCAGCCGCCTGCTCAATATTTTCTGCACGAATAAGATCGTAACCGGAAATACCTTCGTGCGCTTCAATGAAAGGTCCGTCTGATAAGATTTGATCTTTGCTCACGTAGCGTCCTTTGATCAGCAGCGGTTCGCCTTTAATGTAGTTGCCGCTTTCAATTAACGAATCCACCCACTTCAGCATCATGGGGATGTTGGCGAATCGCTCTTCATCAGTAAGTTTTCCGATTCGCTCCAGGTCTTCGCGCACAATCAACATGAATTTTTCCATTTTGAGTCATTTAGTTTTCAGTAAGACAACGCTCAATTCAAAATCCGGACAACAGAACAAAATTAATGTTTTTTAAGCCGGCCATCTGACAAATCACCCTAACACAACCAACTAGCTTCGCTAAACAAACCAGATACAATGAAATATCTCATAGAATAGGGCGCTGATTCGCAAACTACTATTCAATACCTCGAAGACCGCATCTATGATCACAACGCTGCACAGATTAATACACACGATGGTGCGTTGTTTTCGTTCGTTGTGCGAGATGAAAATAAAAACATAATTGCAGGCATAGGCGGATGGACATGGGCAAACATTTGTGAAATCACGCAACTGTGGGTAGATGAGAGCGTGAAAGGAAATAGAATAGGAAAAAGACTGTTGGATGCAGCAGAGGCCGAAGCCAGAAGCAAGCACACTCGCACGATACTGGTGAGAAGCTACAGCTTTCAGGCTCCGCATTTTTATGAGAAGCATGGTTATGACATCGTCCTGCAGCTAAAGGATTTTCCTGCCGGACACTATTATTATTTTCTCACGAAGAGCCTTGTCTAAAAAAACGATGTTACTGCGATCCGTTCCCGGCAAGAAGCCAAGCGATTAACTGATGGATATCTTGTTTTTCAAAATCATGACAGGACATCGCTGCAGAGCTGCAACCCTTTCGGCCACGCTGTGCGAAATAAGTTGAACGAGACTACTCTTGCCGTGGGTTTCCATAATTACCAAATCAGCCTTCTCGCGATTAGAGTATTGGAGAATACCCTTTTCAACATCTGCTGCATTGATCGATGCGAGCTGTGTAGAAGCCGTGATCAGGGGTGAGTAGCGCTTCATATCAGCGAGATGCTTTTCCATATTCTGCTCTTCGGCCGTGCTCACAAAAAGCAAGTGTATCTGTGCGTCCCACAGCGAAGCAAATTGATTAATGAACTCTATCATTTGTTTTGACTCGTGCTCAAACGTAGAAGCAAAAACGATCTTCCTTGGATTAAACTTGACAGGCTTGCCTTTCACCACCAATACGGGCACGTGCGCGTGCCGGATAAGCTCTTGAGTTTTACTGATCACCAGAATACTTTTTAATTCCTTGCCGCCCTCCGAGCCCATCACTACAAGGTCAATGGAAAATCCATTAATATATTTTTCGATTTCATCACTACCACCCTCTTCCATAACCAATGCTCCCTTTTCCGCCACTCCAC
>CAZNCO010000461.1:1832-4243 GCA_964571345.1 uncultured Ohtaekwangia sp. | reverse complement strand
CATGATTTGGATATGCGCGTGTTCCTCGATGTTGTGCTTCATCATTCAGGAGACAACTGGCAGTATCCAGGCGATCAGCCCTATTATTATTACAAAGGGGCTACCTTTCCGATGGCTGAGTGGAGATCAGAAGAGTACCCGATTCCCATCGAACTTCGCAATCCCGAATTGTATGAGCGCAAAGGTCAAATCAGAAACTTCGATGTGCTTCCCGAAATGTGCGAGGGTGATTTTTTGGGATTGAAGACTTTTAGAATGGATGGATCACCTGAAGCAGATTATGTTCAAGACATACTTCTCAAGTGCCATTGTTACTGGATTAAAGAAACCGATGTGGATGGATTTAGGCTGGACGCGGTCAAACACATGAAAGAAGAATCTGTCAGTCTCTTTTGTTCACAGATTCGGGAATACACATACACACTGGGGAAAAAAAACTTTTTTCTGTTCGGTGAAGTGGTTGCCTCAGAAGATACTTACAATCGATACATAGGCCCGAAAACAATTGTGTCAGTCGATGGCCAGGATATTTATTATGGTCTTAACTCAGTTTTGGATTTTCCGCTCTATCACATACTTCCCGATGTCATAAAAGGCATTAGCTCACCCGAACGATTAATCGAGCGCTATCAGTCGCTCCACGACAACGCACTGGGGCGCGGTGAGTTTGGTGAATTCCTTGTTACATTTTTAGACAATCATGATCAGGTAGGTCAACCGATCAAACACCGATTTGCCAAGGACGCAAGCGAAGAACAGGTCATTGCTGGTATTGGATTTCTACTTTGTGCATTGGGAACGCCTTGTATTTATTATGGCACCGAGCAAGGTTTTGATGGAGCGGGAGAACAAGACTCGGCCGTTCGTGAGGCTATGTTTAATCCGGAAGATCTCGTTACAAATGCTTTAAATCCATCGAACAAAATCTATATCGAGATTGCTAAAATTGCCGGAATAAGAAAACAAAGTCCCGTTTTGAAATTCGGAAGGATGCACATGCTCCATACATCTACGGATGGAAAACGTTTTCACCTTCCTGAATGTGAGGAATGCCTTATTGCATTTTCAAGAGTATTATTTGATCAGGAAATTTTAGTTGCATATAACTCATCCATCACACAACAGAAAACGGAATATGTCGCAGTGACCAACCATGGAAACAAGAAAAAAAGCTCCTTCAAATTTATTTACGGTGAAACGGGTGAGGTAAAAGTAGCTTCAAATGAGAATGGCAAACATTTTATAAAACTCAATCTAAAACCATCTCAATTCGTGATGTTACAACACCAGAAAGTAGAGTCCTCTTACAACCAATAAGTCATGAAGACTTTTGTATCAAATATTGTGATATTGCGTACACCATCAGATAGTAAAAAGACAGTACTTAAAATCATGCGTATCAAATGAAAGTAACCATCTTCAGCACCCATCGATTCGATCGTAAATTTCTTGAAGAAGCACTTCATGATTATGAATTAAAATTATTAGATGTAAAACTCAATGCCGATACGGTGTCGCTGGCGAAAGGAAGTGAGGCAGTTGCAATTTTTGTGAATGATGATGGATCAGCGCCTGTTCTCGAAAAATTGAAGCAGGAAGGAATTCAATATATACTTCTACGCTCCGCAGGGTATAATCACATAGATTTGGTTGCAGCAAAAAATCTCGGTTTAAAAGTTGCACGCGTTCCCAAGTACTCTCCGGCTGCAGTTGCTGAGCACACCGTAGCATTGATTTTGGCTCTCAACCGAAAGTTGGTAAAAGCTCACAATCGAGTTCGTGACATGAATTTTTCTCTGGATGGGTTGGTAGGATTTGTTCTGGAGGGAAAAACTGTGGGTGTGGTGGGCACTGGGAACATTGGTGAAATAGTAACAAGAATACTTCATGGTATCGGCTGTAAAATTGTAGCCTTCGACCCAAAGCCAAATAACAAACTACATGCCCGCTATGATGTCACTTATACAGATCTTTCAACTTTGATAAAAACTTCTGACGTAATTACGCTGCACGCACCTTTAACTCCTGATAACAAATATCTAATAAATAAATCAACGCTTGATTCAATGAAGCCAGGTGTGATGCTAATTAACACAAGCCGTGGCGCTTTGATCAACACTAGAGAAGTGATTGAGGCTTTGAAAAGCGGGCGCGTTGGCTCGTTAGGGATTGATGTGTATGAAGAAGAGGAAGGACTGTTCTTTGAAGACCATTCAGACAACATCATTCAAGATGATACGCTTTTGCGGTTAATGTCATTTCAAAATGTTCTTATAACAAGTCATCAGGCATTTTTAACGCAAGAGGCGCTGAAGAGCATAGCCGAGACGACAAGGTATAATCTAGATTGTTTCGGGAAAGGGATGCCTTGCAAAAATGAGTTGACCGTTTGAGTTGAAAAAATAGAACTT
>CAZNCO010000461.1:0-1732 GCA_964571345.1 uncultured Ohtaekwangia sp. | reverse complement strand
GGCGGGAAAAAGAGGCGTCATTGACGCCAATGCGACATACATTTAATAGCCTATAAATTTTAAGCCTCAGAACCATTTTGGCCTTAACGATGCCTTCTACCAAACAGACCTAAGCTCAATAATGTTAGCATCAACCAATCTCCAGAATTGATAAATGCGAAGCAATAAATAAGACAACAACAGATTCAAGAAGCGATCAGACGATAAGGGAGGAATGCTCCATAGTCGTTAAAAAAGAAGAGTAATTGCAATCAGTTCCCCTTGATCTTGGTCTTCTTTATTTGGAATCATTCTAAATATTAGTATGTTTGTACTTTGTTTAGAATAATTCTAATTAAACTATGAGCAAAACATTTTATCTATTGATCCTCTCTAACATTCTATTAATCAATGCATTTGCAACTGATGAAAAAGGATACCTGACCGGAAAAATTACGACATCGGATGGGAAGGCCGCTGAATTTGTGAACATTGGGGTTCCTGGAACTCACTTTGGAACAGTGAGCAACCATTTTGGAGAATACTCTCTCACCCTTCCAGCCGGAGATCATAATTTACTTGTTTCCATCATAGGCTATTCCGCTCAGGAATTCAAAATAAAAATTAAGTCAGGAGAGACAACGGTGCTTAATATACAATTGACCGAAACGGCCCAGCAGTTGGACGAAGTAGAGGTTGTGGGCGTGAAAGCCATCACCGGCATGGGCTACCTTGGTGAATCCAATAATAATGTGATCTATTCTGGCAAGAAGACAGAAGTGCTGTTACTCGACAGTCTGAATGCCAATACCGCTCAAAACAATCCGCGACAAATTTTAGGACGCGTTCCTGGAGCAAATTATTCTGAAACACAAGGGAGTGGCTTTCCTTCAAATGGCATTGGCTTTCGTGGGTTGAACCCGAGTCAGTCCGTTGAAACCAACACACGACAAAATGGATACAACATCACAGCAGATTTGTATGGGTATCCTGAATCTTACTATCTGCCTTCGCTTGAAACTGTGGAACGAATCGAAGTAACAAGAGGTGCATCTTCTCTTCAGTTTGGTCCTCAGTTCGGAGGTGTGATCAATTACATTATTAAAAAAGGTAATAAAGAAAAACCGATTGAATTTACGACCCAGCAAACCGGGGGAAGTTTCGGGTTTTACAACTCGTTCAATTCAGTGGGAGGCCAACTTGGAAAGTTTAATTACTTTGGTTTTGTACAAGTTCAAACCCTTCAAGGATGGCGGCCCAACTCTCAGGCGCAAAGCTTATCTGGTTTTGGGCGAATTGAATACCAGGCAAACAAGTCTTTGAAAGTCGGCCTTGAGTATTCAATACTCAGGAACCGGATTCAAATGCCTGGTGGTTTTAACGATAGCTTGTTTTATCTCGACAGCCGCAAATCTTATCGCACACGTAACTGGCTTCGCAGCCCCTGGAATGTGCTCGTTGCCACATTGGATTGGAAGTTAAACAAAAGCACATCGCTCTCATTCAAAAACACAACAAACATCAGCGCCCGCGATCTGGTCTGGAGAAACGAAGATGGCGGCCCCGGAACAATGGATGTGATTGATCCGGCAACCAATGATTACATAAATCGTGAAGTGCAACGCGAGAAGCTCAACAGCAATACGAGTGAACTTCGTCTGCTCCATCATTACACCATTGGTAAAGTGGACAACACGTTGGCAACTGGTTTGCGATTCTTTTATGGTAAGATGAAACGGCAAGGTGGTGGGCT
>CAZNCO010000460.1:0-4246 GCA_964571345.1 uncultured Ohtaekwangia sp. | reverse complement strand
ATATAATACATCAGACTTCGCAGAAGCTCTCTCATATGCCAAAGAGTTTAACGATTTAGCTATAAGTGTTAGCGATAGTGTTCGAATTGTTCAAGGAGGTCGCATGCAGGCTTATGCCCTCATGTACATGGGGAGAAATGAAGAGGCAGTTGGTGTACTAACAGGGATATTGGAGGTTGCTAAAAAAGGTAGGAATAAGTATCCTGAACTTGATAGCCAGATAAAATTTATTTTAAACAATGCCGGCTTAGCCTATACTTATATTGGAAATTATGATAGAGCATTAGATTTTCATTACCAATCGTTGCTGCTCAGAGAGAAAGAAGGTGATAAAAAAGCAATTCGTGTTGCTCTCAATAACATTGGTTTAGTTTTTTATAATCTTAAGGACTTCGATAAAGCTATTCAGAATTATCTTAAGGCGGTTGAAATTAGCAAGGAGTTAAAGGACTTTGCGGGTCTTGAGCGAGTTTATATAAATCTGGGACTCTCATACAATCAATTGGGTAATTTTAAAGCAGCCATAAACTTCTTTGATGATGGTTTTGAAATTTGTGACGATGATTGCGATGAAAATATTCTTAAAGAAGGATTTCAAGGATTGGGATATGCTTACGAGGCAAATCAGCAGTTCGAGAAAGCAAAAGAGAATTTTTTGAAATCGCTGGCTATTTCAAAGAAACAAAATGATGAAAGATATACAGCCGAGAATCTTTGCGAACTAGGAATTATTGAGAACGAATTAAAGAATGATTTACAAGGCCTTGACTATTTAGAGGAAGCTGAAAAGCTTGCTGAGTCAACAAAACTTGCAGAGACTAAGCTTTCTGTTTATAAAGAATTAGCAGAATATTATGGTAAGCAAGGAGATTACTTAAAGTCCTTTACTTACGAAAAGAAATATGCTCAATTTAAGGATAGTATTTACAGTGATCAGTTGATTAAAAACATAACAAAAGTTCAATTAGAATATGATCAGCGTGAAAATCTAAAAACGATTGCAGCGAAAGATCAGATCCTGGTACAGCGAGACGACCTTATTCAACGGCAAAGACGACAATATCGTTTTGTTGTTGTGATTACTTGTCTGGTTATTTCTCTGGCTGGAGTTTTGTTTTATTTCAGCAAGCGTCAGCAAAAGATCAACCGTGAACTATCTGAGGCGAAGAATAAGATTGAGGAGCAAAATCTCCAGCTTTCTGATCATAACAGGGAACTTGAAATTAAAGTAACGGAACGAACCAAGGATCTTAATCTTACCAATGAATCGCTCAAACGAGTAAACAATGAACTTGACAATTTTATTTACAAGACCTCGCATGACATTCGCGGCCCGTTAGCTACGTTGAAGGGAATGTGCAACCTGGCTATGGTCGATGTAAAGGACGAAATCGCGATGAACTATTTGAAGAAGATGGATTTTACGGCCGACCGTCTCAATACCATTCTTACACGTCTTACGATCGTTAATTACATTAATAGCTCGGTACTTAATCCAACGGCTATTGCCTTTCGTGATATAATTGATGAAATTATTGTTCTTGAAAAAAAGAAAGGAATGCCTGACAGATTTAGCATTAACTATTCAATTGAACCAGGCAGCTTACTGATTTCAGATCGCGATTTGATCAGATTGATTCTTGAGAACCTCATAGATAACGCTATCAAGTTTTATAACAGCAGTGATAGAATTGATCCTTACGTAAATATTACTGTAAAGAAAGAAGATCAGTTTATAAAAATTTCAGTTGCTGACAATGGAATTGGAATTCTCAACAAATCGGATGATGAGATTTTTCAAATGTTTGTCCGAGCTTCAGAACGATCGGAGAGCGGTGGTGTTGGCCTTTATCTTGCGAAACTTGCAACTGAAAAGATTGGCGGGGTCATTAGCCTGGAGCAGTCGACAGACAGAGGTTCCCTTTTTCAGGTTTTACTGCCGGAGGATATTAACGTTATAAAGGACACAAAATCGCCCCAGGGTGCCAGGCTCCTGCAAAAGATTGCCGACATGCGGTTGAAAAAGAAAAATTATCCATCTGTCACCGATATGTGATTCTTCCATCATTTAGCATCTTTGTGCTTTCATTTTTTTAACTATGTCTAAAACTAAGAAAAGATATACAGTTACTTCTGCTTTGCCTTATGCTAACGGGCCAAAACACATTGGCCACCTGGCGGGTGCCTATATTCCAGCGGATGTTTATGTGCGCTACCTCCGGCTTAATGAGAAAGATGTAATCTACGTGTGTGGTAGCGATGAACACGGAACTGCCATTCCAAATCAGGCGCTAAAGGAAAATACAACGCCAACTGCTATCATTGATAAGTATCATGCGCTGATGAGAGACTGTTTTTACAGACTTGGAATCTCCTTTGATATTTACCACCGAACGAGCGAAGCAATTCATCATCAGACTTCGCAAGAGATTTTTCTTACTTTATATAACAAAGGATTATTGACGGAGGAAACATCAGATCAGTTCTTTGATGAAGAAGCAAAAGTTTTCCTTGCAGACAGGTATATCATGGGTACGTGCCCTAAGTGTGGTCATCCCAATGCGTATGGAGATAAGTGTGAAAAATGCGGGTCAACGTTGAGCCCGCGCGAACTGATTAACCCTCGCTCGACTTTATCCGGAAGGCCCCCTGTGCTTCGTCCTACAAAGCATTGGTATCTTCCTTTGCAGAAGTATGAGACCTGGCTTAAAGAATGGATTCTTGATTCGCACAAAGAAGATTGGAAGACGAATGTTTATGGTCAATGTAAATCTTGGATTGATGCCGGTCTTCAGTCGCGGGCAATGACCCGAGACCTTGACTGGGGAATAAAGGTGCCGTTGCCAAATGCGGAAGGTAAAGTTCTTTATGTTTGGTTTGATGCGCCCATTGGGTATATATCGGCTACACGAGCTTTGTTTAAAGAGCTGACATCAGGCAAGAAAGAATTCTCGACCCCTCAGAGATCCTTTAACGATCCGAAAGAAGAAGATTGGAAGACGTATTGGCAAGATGAAGAAACGGAGCTGATTCATTTTATTGGTAAGGATAACATTGTCTTTCATTGCATCATTTTTCCGATAATGCTGCACGCCACCCAGCAATATATCGTTCCTGAAAATGTACCGGCAAATGAATTCATGAACCTGGAGGGTGACAAAATGAGCACCAGCCGTGGATGGTCCATTGAAATGCATGAGTACCTTGAGGACTTTCCAGATAAGCCAGATGTTTTGCGTTACGCATTGCTCACTAACTTGCCCGAAACAAAGGATAGTGAATTCACCTGGAAAGATTTTCATTCCAAAAATAATAATGAGCTCGTTGCTATTTTTGGAAACTTTGTTAACCGTGCTTTGGTGCTTACGCAAAAGTATTTTGAGAATCGCGTTCCGAAAAGAACGGCATTGGCGGAAGCTGATAGGCTCGTGCTGCAGGAACTCAAAGAATTTCCAACGCGAATTGCCAACTCGATTGATGCATATCGTTTCCGCGAAGCAACTGCTTTGTTAATGGATCTAGCACGTCTTGGTAATAAATATCTTGCCGAAACGGAGCCATGGAAACTGGCTAAGACAGACATGCCGCGCGTGGGTACTATTCTTAACATCGCGTTACAAATCTCTGCAAGTCTTGCTTTGACATCAGAACCATTCTTACCATTCACTTCAAAGAAGTTGAAAGGAATGTTGAACTTAAATGACCTTAATTGGTCGCACGCAGGAGGTGAGAGTCTCTTGAAGGAAGGGAATGACCTTGGAAAATCAGAGTTGTTGTTTGAGAAGATAGAGGATGAAGTAATTGAAAAACAAATTCAAAAATTAAAAGATAAAAAGGCAAAAGTGGAAGGAAATACAGTTGTAGTTGATCCATCAAAAGCAGAAGTTTCATTTGACGATTTTTCGAAGATGGACATACGAGTGGGTACCATTATGAAGGCAGAACGCGTTGAGAAATCAAAAAAACTCTTGAAACTGGAAGTCAACACTGGCATTGATGTAAGAACCGTGATGAGTGGTATTGCAGAATATTTTGCCCCCGAAGAAATTATTGGAAAGCAAGTGACAATTTTGGTAAATCTTGCTCCACGTAAACTCATGGGGGTGGAGTAGAAGGGCATGATTTTAATGGCATCCGACAATGATGGAACGCTTCGACTACTGCAACCATCAGACGTGGTAACACCCGGAGCAACAATAAGCTAACGTGAAAGATTTCGTTTACAGATTTTCATATTTGTGGTCTT
>CAZNCO010000459.1:2331-4254 GCA_964571345.1 uncultured Ohtaekwangia sp. | reverse complement strand
CTAAAAAATTAAAACCGGCCTATCTTCATGATTGAGTAGCCTTTTGCTGATGTTTGAAGATAGGATGCTTTTGGTTTTAAAACTCCTGGCTACCACTATTAAGTCGGCATTTGTTTCGTCCGCAAATTTGCGTATACCTGATTCCTCATCAGACGAAGCATAGTTTGACAAATGTGCAATGATATTCAATTTTTGCGAATACTGTTTCATATTTGCGTTGGCTTTCTCACTCTCTTCAGAATCACCGGACGTGTTTACAAAAAGTAAATAAACATGAGAGTTCCAAAGAGGTGCAAAGTAGTTGATAAACTCGGTCAACTGATGATCCTCCTTGTCGAAGAAGGCGGAAGTGAGGACGATTTTTTGCGGATTAAAATCTGTTTGTTTCTTCACAATCAATATAGGTAAGTCACATTTTTTTGCAAGGTACGCTGCGTTTGTTCCGGCAAAGACTTCTTTGAGCCCTCTTGACCCGTGTGACCCCATCACGACAAAATCGATCAGGAATGCACGTATGTGTTCCACTATCTGTTCTCTATTTTCACTCAATACCAGTACGGGCTTTGCAGAGATATTCTGATGTTCGGCCTTTTTTACCAGCTCATCCAATTTTGCCCGGGCATATCCTGTGCAATCGTGGTGGTAATGCCCGTTAGGAGATTCATTGCCGTGCATAGCCATGTGTCCACCGTCTGGTTGCGGTGTATGCAAATGAAGAAAATAGATTTCGCACTTTGTTTTTGTAGCAATAGTCATTGCAACTTCCGATGCAACCTCCGCGCAATCTGAAAAATCTGTTGGTACCAATATCCTTTTCATATCTTAAATCAATTAAAGCAATTTTAACAAATAGTTTCAGCTCACCACAAAATTGTGAGCCCGGTTCCATACTTATAGTCTGAGTCGTAAGAGGCGTGGATATAAAATCTCTTTCCAATATTCTGGTCGAAGTCGATGTTGAATTCTTTGTCGGTGTTAGCCGAAATGCTCAAGCGTAAGCGCCTGGTGATGGGGATATCGTTTCGCGTAAGTTGAAAGCGTAACTCACCCTTGTGATCGATGCGCAATTCGGAAAGCAGAAACATCGGCAGCAAATAACGCACACCAAACACGCCCACTTTTCTGTCCACCTGTTTGCCATTCTCAGTTACTTGGAATGTATTTCGTATATCGGCACCGGCAAACACAGACAAAAACTGGCGCTTATCCAAAAACCGCTGGTAGTCGGGCTGGTATTCATACTTGCCCTGGTAATTCACTCTATAGGTAGATCCAAGCACTCCTTGATTGCCTACAATATTGAGGTTTCCGAAAATTGCATCCGATGCAATCTTCGTCTGGCCCCAAAGCAGGTTCATGCGGTCTTCCTTGAAAATCATTTTCTGCTGCATGTGGTTTAGCTGCGTGTTAGGCGGAGAGTTTTCGTAACTCACCACCCGGGCCATACCTGCCATCATGTGGTATAGAATATGACAATGGAAAAACCAATCTTTCTCTTCGTTGGCATAAAACTCGATCGTCACTGTTTCCATCGGGCCAATATCAAACGTGTGTTTCATGGGTGAATATTCTCCCTGCGCGTTGATGAACCTGAAGAAGTGGCCGTGTAGGTGCAGCGGGTGCCGCATCATGGTGTTATTGACAAGAATCATGCGCACGTTTTCCCCTTTGCGGATCACTATTTTGTCTGACTGTGAAAGCGTTTTGTTGTCGAATGACCACACGTAGCGGATCATGTTGCCGGTGAGCGTAAGTTTCACTTCGCGCATGGGCAGGCGGTCGTCCAAAGTTGTGGGCTGTGGCGAGCGGAGCATATTATAGTTTAGTGTTACTTCTTTGCCTTCCATTTTCATGTTGCTCATGTCCATTTCTTGCATGTTCATTTTATTCATGGAAGTATCGGCCTTCATTTGCATCATGGCT
>CAZNCO010000459.1:0-2231 GCA_964571345.1 uncultured Ohtaekwangia sp. | reverse complement strand
GCCCATGTTGTTCATCTCGCGCATCATGGCGAAGTAATCAAATTTGGGAAGGTCGGGCGCATTCATTTTCATTCCATCGCCAAGAAAAAGTGACGCATGCCCTGAAATATCCTGAGCAGTTGCCCGAAACTCGTAGGCCATCCCGTCTTCGGGAAGTTTCACTTCCACATCATAAGTTTCTGCAATGGCGATTAGAATCTTGTCCGCTTCAACAGGCTGAACCGCCTTGCCGTCAGCCTCCACAATTTTCATTTTGCCTCCTGCGAACTGCAACCAGAAATAAGACGATGAGCTGCCGTTAATTATCCGAAGCCTCACCGTATCTCCTGGTTTGGCTGCGCTCCAGTTGCCTTCTGCTTTTCCGTTGATGAAAAAGCGGTTGTAGTAAACATCGGAGACATCCATGGCAGGCATACGCATCCACTCGGTCTTCAGGCGATCTTTGAAATATCCTTTACCGATTGCCTCGGCATAACTTTGCACCGAATTTTTTTTGATGGCGTACCAGTCCAGCCCGCGTTTAAGGTTTCGCATCACTTCATGCGGATTTTCGTCTGTCCAGTCACTAAGCATAAGCACGTGTTCTTTGCGTTCGGCTGTTATCCTGGGGTGAATGACGATCGATCCGTAAATACCCGATTGCTCTTGCAACATGGTGTGCGAGTGAAACCAATACGTGCCCGTTTGTATGAGCGGAAATGTGAACACATGGGTGGTCCCTCCTTTGATCGGTGCGGTGGTCAGGTAGGGAACGCCATCCTGCTCGTTAGGCAACAGCAATCCGTGCCAATGCAAGGAGGTTTCGCCTTTAAGTTTGTTATGAACTCGGATGACAGCTGTGTCTCCTTCTGTAAACTCAAGTACCGGCCCGGGGATTGTGCCATTGATGGCCAGTCCGTTTCTTTCCTTTCCGGAATAATTCACTTTGAGGTGATCGATGTAGAGATCATATTCAACCCTTCTTGAAATACGGCTGCCATCGGCTTTGTTGTTAAAATTCTGGGCATGGACGAATATGGGTGTTGCCACGAAGAGCAACACCCATCCCAAAAGTGAATTCAATACGATGAATTTTACGCGATCAATGCTCATGCTTATGTTCAGTGCTGTCTGAATTTTTTACCGCTTCTAATTTCATTCCGCACTTAGAGCACTTGTCACCTTCTTTGCCGGTCACCTCGGGGTGCATGGAACAAGCGTACACTACATCATGATCATGCTCTTCGCCTTCCTCATGATTATGATCTTCTGCTTCTTTCTGTTCCTGTTGTTCGCCTTTCTTGCCATTGCAACTGGTTACTATTGCGCTTGTCAGAAATCCAGCAGCGAGGATCGCGACTGTTATAAAAGATTTTTTCATAGTTGTTTTTGATTTAGGTTAATGAATGTTTTAATGGTGATGTTCCATTTCGAGGAACTTACCCTGGGGGCCGACTCCCTCGATGTGCACGAGTTGAGAACCATAATGTCCCGCCCTCGATACGCTGTATGCTGACACAATCAGAAACAAGGCAACGACTGCCATGGCCCCCCGTTTTGATTGGAAGAAAAAGAGGTTAGCGATCTGTAATACCAATCCCGCGAAAGCAGAAAACTTTGTCCAGTCGGCCCATTTATCATGTTGATCTAAGACAGCTTGTGCATGCTCGCTGATGCCATGCGTGTGCGGATGGAATTTCCCACTCGCAAACCATACAGCGATAAAGCCAACCAATAAAATGCCGGCTGTGATCCACGCCAGCTCGCGCTTCACGAGGAAGATGTTTAATAATTGCAACCCCGCAGCCACCAAAATCAGGACAATAGCAAAGTGAACGATCAGTGGGTGCAATGATGGAAAATCATCAAAGTCTGCAGTGACCTTTGATTCGTCAATAGCCATTTCTTCTTCGTGATGGTGAATGGTATCACCCTTGACATGCTGCTCTTGTGAGGCAGAGTCAACCTGTACTTTGGTTGAATCTTTTTTATGCTTTTTCCCTCCGTGCGCAGCAACCTTAAGTGACATGAAGGAAGCTATCGCGAGGATTATAAGGATTCTGAATTTCATAATATTTATTTTTATTTAATCATTTGTTTTTTATCGTAGCCAATATGAAAGGCGAATATCTTTCGACAAATGGTCTTTAGAAAAAGAATAATTTTCCTGAAGGATGCGAAAAACTGCCGTCCCGGAATTACGAAATCAGAAAGGGGGGCGCACGCAATGATTTGGGTGACTGCTTGTGAAC
>CAZNCO010000458.1:0-4278 GCA_964571345.1 uncultured Ohtaekwangia sp. | reverse complement strand
CAGCAGTTTACAGGGATTAGGTAATTTGGTCTTCGAAGATTTTAAAAGAAATCGCACAAAAAATCTTTGACGACCGGCCTGTAATCAGGCTGTTTTGTTTTTGTAATTCATCCTGAATACCTTAGGTGTCGCTCAAATTGAATTCGTGAAATGATTTCACATAAAGATTTGCAATACATCAACGGTAAACTTTCCCTTCTCATTTGGGTAAATGTGATTACCATTCTCACGCTGGTTGCTTCATCTATTGTAATTGTAATGTATAAAGTTTACTGGGCATTTATCCTTTTGGGAATATTGGTTGCCGTTCATCTGTATGTAACCTACCGGGTACACGTCAAACTAAGGAAACACGTTAATCCTTCCTGACATTCAACGGATTTTAATCCTCATTATTTATCCCGTTCAGAACTTTGCTTCTTTATTTTTGTTCTGATAACATTCTATCCTTATTTTGAATCTTTAAGAAAATTATGAGTCGACCTACAACACTTGCTGAACTTAAGTCATCTGGTTATCGCTTTAAAACAATAAAGGACGAGCTGCGCTCAAACCTTATCGACAAACTAAAGAAAAAAGAAAATGTCTTTGAAGGAATTTGGGGATATGAAGAAACGGTGATCCCAGACCTGGAGCGCGCGATATTGGCGGGCCACGATGTTAATTTGTTGGGATTACGCGGCCAGGCGAAGACACGCCTTGCCCGGTTGATGGTGCATCTGCTGGACGAATATATTCCCGTCATTGAAGGTTCTGAATTGAACGATGATCCGTTGAATCCCATCTCGCGATATGGAAAGGACAAGGTTGCTGAATTAGGTGATCAAACTCCGATTACATGGCTTCACCGCGATGATCGCTACACCGAAAAACTGGCTACACCCGATGTATCGATTGCCGATTTGATTGGCGATGTAGATCCGATCAAAGCAGCTTCGCTGAAACTCCCGTATTCGGATGAGCGCGTGATTCACTTCGGCTTAATCCCCCGGTCGCATCGGTGCATTTTTGTAATTAATGAGTTGCCCGATTTGCAGGCGCGAATTCAAGTTGCTCTTTTTAATATTTTACAGGAAGGTGACATCCAGATTCGCGGATTCAAACTTCGCCTGCCACTGGATCTGCAATTTGTATTCACGGCCAACCCGGAAGACTATACCAATCGCGGAAGCATTGTTACGCCACTCAAAGACCGCATCGACAGCCAGATCATTACGCACTATCCAAAAACACTTGAGATCGGAAAGAGAATTACGCAGCAGGAGGCACGCATTCGTGCAGAGCAAAGCAAGATTGTTTCTGTAAATGAAGTTGCCAAAGATTTGGTAGAGCAGATTGCATTTGAAGCCCGCAAAAGTGAATTTGTAGATGCCAAGAGCGGTGTGTCTGCACGTCTCACCATCTCTGCTTTCGAAAACTTAATTGCCGCTGCCGAACGAAGAGCGTTCATTCACAAGGAAACTTCAACTTCAATTCGCGTATCTGATTTTATCGGAGTGGTTCCTTCCGTTACTGGAAAAGTTGAGCTAGTATATGAGGGGCAACAAGAAGGCCCCGGCATTGTAGCGCAGAATCTGGTGGGTAAAGCCATTCGCACACAGTTCTTAAATTATTTCCCCGATCCTGATAAATTCAGGAAACAAAAAGAGAAAAGCCCGTATAAGAAAATCACGGAATGGTTTGGCGATGGCCACACCATTGATTTGCTGCACGACATGACCAATCAGGATTATGAAAAAGCCTTGAAGTCGGTGCCGGGTCTTTCTGATTTGGTAAATGAATTTCAAAAGGGACAGGAAGCTTCCTTAAAAGTATTCTTTATGGAGTTTGCCCTTCACGGCCTGGCCGAATACAGCCTGATCAGCAAACACAACCTGACTTCCGGCCTTCAGTTCAAAGACTTACTGAGCAGTATGTTCAACCTTCCTAAAGAAGATGACGATGAAGAAGGTGAAGACTTCGGCAGCAGTAAGTACTGACAGCGAAGAAGTTTATCAGCTTCGCAGGCTTGTGATGGAAGGCGAGGGGCAGCACCTCGAGTTCAAGCGCAAGGTTTCACACCCTGAAAAAATCGTTCGTGAGATGATTGCCTTTGCCAACAGCGAAGGCGGCACACTTTTAATTGGTGTAGACGATGACGGCACACTCGCAGGCGTAAAATATCCTGACGAAGAAATCATGACCGTGCGCGAAGCCATTCATAAACACATGAAGCAACCGTTGGTGTATCACGATACCGTCATCGAGCTATCGCAAAACAAATTTGTGATACGATTGGATATTCCACCCAGCGAGAAAAGGCCTTTGTATTTTACAACCGATGCAAAAGAGCGGGAGAGCTACGTTCGCATGAAAGACATGAGCATTAAGGCTAGCCCGCAGATGAATGAGATCATCCGCAGGAAAAGGCAAAACAAAAACATCCGGTTTTACTTTGCCGAGCATGAACTTGCTTTGATGAAATATCTTGATTCAAATCCTTTCATCACGTTACATCAATTTCAAAAGCTTACCGGGCTAAATCAGTTCACCGCCTCGCGCAAACTTATCTTGCTGGTGCTGGCTAACGTGCTGAAGATTAGCGCCACGGAGAAGGGAGATATTTATGCCCGGGTTTAGGCCTGGTGTTTTTAAAATTTAATTCTAGACGAGGGGCTCACCTCCAACAAAATGAATCACAAGTTATTCAGGCTTGAAGATTTGATCTTATCAAGTAGATTACCCTCAAAACGACAGAGTCTTTCGAGCCGGATGATCTGCAGAGGAATAGGTTGTTCGAGCTTTTAAAATTGAAAGCATATGATTAAAAAAATTCTCAAGATCTTACTGATGAACTTTTTTTTGGCTTATTTTATCAGTCTGGTTATTTCAGTTATTGTATTTTATCATAAACAACATCATCTGCTAGGGGTATTGATTTTTGGTGATTTCTTTATAGTAAGCGGTGCTTGCTCTGAGTTCTTTGACAGCCTTTTTGTCATCAAAAAAAATGGTCAGTCAAAATAAAATTCTTTCTATTCTAAGTTTCTTCTTATTACCGTTAATTACATCCATAGCAATTCTTAATATTAGTCGAGAGGATTTTAAATATTATATACTCTGCATACTGGTATTCTTTGTCACATTAATATTTTCTTATTTTGTTTTTCGAAGTAACATACTAAAGTAATTCCCGCTGCGCTTGTTGCTGTTCTTCACCAACAAGATTGGCGCTCTTCGTTAGAAACCTGATATCATGTATCTTTAAACGATTAGTAATGGATTGTGAGGTTTTGAGCGAATTTAAGTGGTACTTCTTAACGCATTAGCACCCACAGTTGTTGGTGAAGAACACTAAAAACTGCAAGAGGTTGGCCCTACAAGAAAAAATAGATGAGAGATATGAGCCGTTGCAGAGAAAGGTACCCTTCTTGAAAAGGGATTCAAAAGCTCAAGGAGAAAAAATAGACTTTTGTTAACTATTTCATCTTGTTGAACACCTTTAGTATATCCGTGTATAAATGGGCAGCCTGTGCTGATGCTACGAAAGCAGTGCGTTTTGATTGTTTTTCGAAAACCTTTAGATTACCAAGTAAACGCGTATATGCACTGGTGCATATACTGAAATGTTGGCGGCAACCGCAATGAAGAGTTTTAGACCGATATTAAGACTTACGACACTCACCGTCTTTTTGACAATTGGACTGCTTGCATTTACTTTGGTCAACAAGGACAAATTTGAAGAACCAGAAATGCTTTACTGCGCTACCGTTGACAACGATGTAGTCTATCCAAAATATACAATACCACTTGAACATGCAGGACTGAAAGTCTTCGAAAATAATTGTAAAACGTGCCATAGACTTGACCAAAAACTCGTTGGACCAGCGCTTAGAAATACATTTGAGACTAGGGACTCTGTCTGGTTTGGAAAAATGATTGTTAACGCAAATGGACTCATCGACACGGGTGACACTTTAGCCGTTCGACTATTCAGAGAATACAATGAAACTCGACATCCTGACTTTAAATTCATAGATAAAACACAACTCGTGGACTTGATAGATTATTTAAAGTTGGAGGGACGAAGGGACAATTACCAGTAAGCGGCAGCCGCCAACAAAGCGCTTATGCCATCTGCGGGTGATGTGTTGTTATCAAGTTTAGTTTTCTTAATTTCGTTTGGCTCGTGGGACGAGGCGCGGCAGAGAAAACCGCAGCCGTCATAAGCGCGGGTCGTTGGCTGTGTAAGCTCCCCCGAAAATTGGGCCATTTAAAAGTTTCCTTTTCAGTCGAGAA
>CAZNCO010000457.1:0-4285 GCA_964571345.1 uncultured Ohtaekwangia sp. | reverse complement strand
CGCACACGCGTGAAACCAGCGCGTGCCACTGGACATTCACTGCAGAGAACCTCATGAAATATCCAAAAGCAAACCAAAATCAACACACACACTAACCCTACACCACACAAACATGCAAACAAACACAAACGCACATACACACGAACTTTGCCAATAACCCCGGGAAAATAAATGATGATTTTATTTATCCGACTACAAGTGCTGAAAGTCGTGCGTGGTTGAAACAATTTCTGCAAAGGCGATTTGCTGAGTTTGGCGACTTTGAAGATGCCTTGGTGACACAGGAAAATATTTTGCATCACAGCGTGCTTACACCAATGATGAATGTTGGGCTGCTTTCTCCCAACGAAGTACTTGACGAAGCCATTCAGTTTGCCGGTAAAAATTCTGTTCCCTTTAATTCACTTGAAGGCTTTGTGAGACAAATTCTAGGCTGGCGCGAATTCATCCGTGGAGTTTATATAACTAAAGGCACAGCCGAACGCACCAACAACTTCTGGAACTTCAAACGAAAAATTCCTGCATCCTTTTGGAACGGCACCACGGGTATAGCACCAGTAGATATCACTATCAAAAAAGTTTTAGCTACCGGCTATTGCCATCACATTGAGCGCCTGATGGTACTAGGAAATTTTATGTTGTTATGTGAATTTGATCCGGATGAAGTGTACAAATGGTTTATGGAATTATTCATTGACTCGTACGACTGGGTAATGGTGCCTAATGTTTATGGCATGAGCCAGTTTGCTGATGGCGGATTGATGGCCACCAAGCCCTACATCAGCGGCAGCAATTACCTGATGAAAATGAGTGACTACCCTAAAGGCGAATGGCAACTAATTTGGGACGGATTGTTTTGGAACTTTCTAAACAAGCATCGAGAATTCTTTTTAAAAAATCCCCGACTGAGCATGTTAGTGAAAACATTTGACAAAATGTCGGAAGAGAAGCGAAGTGTACACCTTCGCGCAGCCACGGACTATTTAAAAACACTAGATAAAGTTTAAGGTGGCTGCACTTTCTATAGTAGATATTTAAGAACCTTGGTGAGAAGTTAACGAGGAAAGTTTTTCCAGTAAAGCTATTTATTCCACTTAATTTTTTGACTCATCATCAGACAAGTAAGATATCGCCTTACACCTAAATTGAGTACCAATTTCTGCGGTTGTAAACAATTTAAGATTAATGTGTATTTTTAAAATGCTCAACCTTAAATCTTGGAATGAAAAAAATCATCTGCATTTGCTCTATATTATTTTGGTCATTCAATTTTGGCTTCGCTCAATTATCTTTCAAACGATCAATATCTCTTGACAAAAATTTCAATCCCGGACCATTGGTGAGCGGAGATTTTGACGGCAATTCATTCCCTGACCTTGCTTTACTTGATCAAAATAATAAAAGAGTTTTGCTATACTATAATCCAGGTCAAATTTCGGCCAAAGAATTGCAGATATTTCAGGTTCAATCGCCTGGGAGTGGAGCCATCGCTGACTTGGTTACCGCGGATTTCAATAATGATGGAAAAACCGATTTGGCTTTAGTAGACTATGCCAAGAACCAGCAAGCTCTTGTGTTCCTAACTTCCACAGGCAGTTCATTCAGTCAGCAATCGATGCTGCCTTCTTTTAACGTTAACTATTACAACTACGTTATTAAAGCGCTGGACTATGATCTAGACGGCAATATGGATTTAATAGTCAGCAATTCTTTCTCCTTTCTTTTTTACAAAGGCGATGGCAAAGGTGGGTTTTCAGTCTCAGCGTTGTCAAATCTGCCGAAGATTTTCAACAATAATTATTTCTTGTTCGATGTGTCTGATTTAAATATGGATGGCAAGAATGATTTCGTGTTCACGGCTTCAGATACAATTTTCGTGAGCCTTCAAAATGCTAATCAAATTTTTACCACAAATAAATATCCGATGCCTAGCAACAACCATATTGCGTTGAGTTTAAGTACAGGGGACGTAAGTGGAGATGGATTGAACGAAATTTTGATCACCTATCAGATAAATAATTCACAAACATATCCGTCAAATTTTATTGCTGAATATGTTAATAGTGGGAATGGGTCATTTAGTTCAACTCCTATCAATATTTTTTCGGGCAATCTTTGGGTGCCACCTCTAATATTAAAAGACTTTGACGGAGATGGACGAATGGATATTTTGACGGGCTGGCTGAATTACGGGAATGAATTTGTCCTCTTAAAAAACACTGGCAACAATCAATTCACCAATTTATCACCACCTAGTGGCGATAGTGTAAGCGATGTGACTTGTTTATTTGTTGATTTAAACAGTGATGGAATTCAAGAGATTGTCACACTATCTTATTTTAAATTCATAAATATTTTTTCTCAATCAGGCAGTACATTTCAATTTGACCACCGACTGGTTTTTGGCGCTCCAGCCTATAGGGGATTAACGGTTGATATTAATAAAGATGGATTCACCGATGTCGTATCCTGTTCTCAATTATCCGGCTCAGTTGCCATATATCTCAATGAAGGCAATGGCAATTTTCGTTCTCCGACTTTTTCCATTACCGAAAGTAGCGGACTAACTGCTGTTGAGGCTGCAGACTTCAATAGTGACGGGGTCCCTGACCTTGCTTACTGTTCGGTGTCGTCCTCTGTCAATGGCTTCATTAAAGTGATTCTCAGCGATGCCAGTGGTCAACTAACGATCAAAAAGACACTAATGAACTCCGGCAATAGGGTTCTAGCCGCTGCTGACTACAACAAAGATGGATTTATAGATCTTGCTAGTGTTAATGTGATCTACTTTAACGATGGTGCTGGAAATTTCTCTCCTTACTACTATAGCGTTGGGTTCACTCCTTTCAATGCTGCTGCAGTGGATATTAATAATGATTCATTGCCCGACCTTATCTTTAATGATGCTTCACTTACTTATGTGAGTCTCAATGACGGCACGGGCCATTTTCAAACTTTTAATACTATTGCTACTTCCGGATATTCCTATGGTCTTGACGTTGTCGACATGAATAACGATAACCAGCAGGATATCTTATCAATTCACACAGGTGGCAATGGTGCCGATGGTTTTTCTCTTTTTGTTAATCAAGGAGATGGCTCATTTCAACAATCGATTGTGCTGGGGCAACCAGGGGAGTCTGTTTTCTGGAGTGTCGCTGGTGGCGATCTAAACAATGATGGAAGAAAGGATGTTGTATATGTCTCAGGTTCAACAACCTCAAGTGGAGTTTCAATTTACCTCCAGCAGTCAAACGGAACATTTACGTACTATTCGAGCGTACCTATAGTGGGTAGTCAGGGTTCCGCGGTGGTTGATTACATACGCATTGCTGACATGAACAACGATGGAAAAAATGACATCGTTTCTTACGCCAATAATGGTGACCCAATTGCAATTATTTTCAACGACTTAATAACCATACCTACGCAAGCCGCTAAAATTAAATTGACCCATTTGTCAGACACAAAAGCCGCCTTTACTTTGAGTGGCGGTGATGGAAATGGAAAATTGGCCGTAATTCGTAAAACCGGAACGTTTCCTGGAAAACCAAAGAATAACGTTTTCTATTCCTCAAATGCACAGTTTGGTATTGGAGCCCAAATCGGATCAAACAATTATGTAGTCTTGTTTAGAGACACAACAGCCTTTAGCGTCACCGGGTTAACTCATGCAACATCTTACACCGTGGATGTGTATTCCTACAACGTTAACTCTGCAAATACTTTAACAGAGATTTTAATATCACCGATTGACTCAGTTGTTTTCACAACAAAAGATATTCAATCTATTACTGTAACTCCTGTGTCAGAACAGGTTATTGGTGGTCCTCCCGTTATAATTTCTGCATCCTCTTCATCAGGTCGACCTGTCACGTTTACGGTAGCCAATGGTGGGATTGCTATCAAAGGTGATACTGTTACGTTGAATAGCCCAGGGCCAGCAAAGGTAGTCGCAACTGTAGCTGGCGATACCACTTACGTTGCAGCAACTGCCGAAATAGCTTTTTGTGTGGATCCGCCAGTTCCAACAATCACAGTGAATAAAAATGGGAAGCAAGTCTCGTTGATCTCAAGCAGCACGTCAAACAACATCTGGTTCCTCAATGACATACCCATTGATAGTGCTAAAAATTCGACATTGACCGTTGTAAATGATGGTATCTACAAAGTACAGGTGAATGTTCAGGGATGCAAATCCACCTCATTACCAACGAGCTCTTTAATTGTCAGTGTTATTGATGAACAAAATCGAATAAATTTATCTTTTCCGAATCCCTTCAAT
>CAZNCO010000456.1:0-4289 GCA_964571345.1 uncultured Ohtaekwangia sp. | reverse complement strand
ACAAAAAAGGTAAGTAGTGTTGCGAGAATCCAGTGTTTCATTTCACGAAGGTTGAGGAACCCCTGTTGTTAAACGTCTGATAGCTTATTTGAAGATGTACCCGACCTGTAATTGAAAAGCCGCATTATAAGAATGCATGCCACTGTCGTAGTACATTCCTCTGAAAACATCCATAAGTCCATAGGTGTACAGAAGGCGTGTTTGAATGGCTCCTTTCTTTAAACCGAATTCCATTCCTGGTCCTAAAACCATTCCTATATCCACACGATTCATGTTGTTCATCATGTCTGTATTCGAACCTGATGTTTTATCCCGTGCCGCCAACAATGTACTTTCGGTAAGGCCCAATACCGCGATAAACTTTACCGGACCCTTTTTGGGTATATTATTGTATTGCCCCATGGCCCAGACATCGAGATACGATAAGCGGTATTGCGAATTGTATGATGAATTCATTAAGCCATAATTCGCTCCGCGACTCATATACCCCACATTACCCACGAACGACCAACGTTGATACAGCTGCACCGTGAGGCTCACACCACCGCCCCAGGAACCTGCATAGTTATACATCATCGTATTTGAGTTCATGCTTGGATAGCTATACATGTTCATATTCATGCCCATGCCTTGTACTAAAGAACTTGTGCCTCCATTTAAGTACGTTCCAATTCTAAGCCTCGAAGACACCACATCCTGAGCCGACAGGCTCGATGCTACCGTGCTTAGAAAAAAAATTGCCATTACTATAGTTTTCATATCATAGTTATTTATGATTCTCGTTTGATTCACCAGTTGATTTCGATTGAATAAAGTCAGCCATATTCGCTTCCAGCATTCTTTTGTATTCACGTACATACCAGTCTATTGCTTCGTTTTTATCACGAGACAGGTCATTGGATTTGGAGAATGCTTCAAAAGCATTGTATCGCGAGGCTGCGAACATGAACGCTGCACCTACGCGCTCTTTAGGTTCTGTCCTGGTAAATTCATTAGCCAGATCAATGAATTTATCTGCCATGTGAGCCCTTGATATTTTATTCTCGTTTTCCATTAGGTTGAGTTTAGTGTTTATGTAATTCCAATCCGCCCGATAAAATTGCGGGCGATATTCCTCCGCTGCTTGTAGAAATAAGTTATCCAAACCGGAACCAGATTGATCAGAAAAAATTATCGTTTTCATAATAATATATTCGCTACTGCTTCATCGTTCGGATGTATCTCATTTAATAATTTCTTTTGTTTCTCCGCAGGTCAGCATCGCTTTTCCGAAGAACGGATTTTTGATTTCCTTCCTGCCACTTAACCAATAGGCGCCTCTGCCATCGCGAGCCATGGGGCAATACTGATAGTAAATAGTTACACCGGAAGTGCCGTAGGTCTTAACCGCCTTGTACATCTCATCGTTAAAATCAGCGAAAGCGAGTCTTTGCTTTTCGATATCATTTGTTGATTTGATTTTGTTCAAGGCCTCATTAAGTATAGGCAGCGATGCCATCCACTTTTCCATCATATCTCCTTTCAACAAGCCCATGTCCACACCTGCCAGGGCTGCTTCAATATCGGTTGCTGTTGATTTTGCTTTCGCGGCATCTGAAGCTATGAAGGCATCGTCCAGCAACAGCAGTTTGTTACAGACCTCTGTGAATTGTTTTTTGAAATCATCGTTTACCCCCATGTCCATACTCATACCTTTATGACCTTCCTGAGTTTTCTTAGATGCATTCTGATCGCCAGGCTCTTCTTTTTTATCTCCGCCCATATCCATTCCGGCATGGCCCATAGCAATTTTTCCTCCTTCGGGATTCATCATGCTTTTTTCACCTTTAAGTTGAACAGCAGCATCGATTTTAAATACGCCATTGGAAACGACCATCTCGCCTTCTTTTAAGCCGGATTTTACAACCCAGTAATTGCCAGCATCGGAGCCTAACGCCACTTCGCGATATTCAAACATGTTGTTGTGGGTGTCGGTCATCACATACACTATGGCTTTCTTGCCCGTCCACAGAACAGCGGATTTGGGAATCACTACGTCTTCGCCTGAACGGGGGAGCATAGTTCGCAGAATTCCGGAGGCGAGCATTTCAGGCTTCAGCAAGTCGCGTGGGTTTTCGAGTTCTACCCTTACTTTAGTAACCCGGGACACTTTGTCGATAACGGGATCGATGAAAGTGACACGGCCTGCAAACTCTTCGTTTGGCAAAGATTTGATCGTGAACCTGATCTTATCACCCATCTTAATCCATGGAAGGTCATTTTCATAGGCATCGAACATGACCCAGAGGTGGCTAAGGTTAATGATCTCGAATAATGGATTGCCCTCACTCACGTAATCACCGAGGGCCACATTTCGTTTGGTCACTGTTCCATCGAGCGGGGAGAGCACGTCAAAGTAGAACTTTACCTCCCCGGTTTTTTCGATGTTGTCGATCTGTTCCTCCGTGAGGCTCCACAATTTCAGTTTTTGTCGCGAAGCATCGTAATACTGAAAGTTTGTGTCTTTGAATTTCATTGCCTCGAAAAGCTCGCGTTGGGCGGTAACCAGATCGGGTGAATAAATACTAGCGAGCACTTCACCTTTCCTTACTTTTTGCCCGGTAAAATTCACATGCAATTTTTCTATCCTGCCCGGATAGCGCGCAGTCAGTTGCGCTATTTTGCGTTCATCAGGCATCACCTTGCCCGGCAGGTAAACTTCTTTGTAAGGAACTTTTTTTTCCACAGGGGTCATCGCCACCTCGGCTATTTTCATGGCCGCGTCTGATAGCTTCACGCTGAATTGAGCCGACTCGTCTTCTGGTTCCATCGACATATCATGGCCGGTCATGCCCTGTTTTGCTGACTCATTTTCAGATGTGCGGGCTTCACCGCCTCCGAAGATGATCCAACCGAGAAGTATGCCCAGCGCCAGCAAGCCAGCGTTGATGAGCATCTTTCTGTTTTTTATTGCTTCAATTAGTTTCATGTGTTTATAATTTATTTTCTAAATTCACATGGAATGGCCAATAGTATTATCATGCCGTTGAGTGTGAGGACTTTTTAATGGCCATTTCATGTCAGTAGTGTTTTGCTGTTAAGTAGTTGATATAAGAAACCGTGGTATTTTGATCGGCCCGGGCTTTCTCAAGCTCCAGTTCATAGTTGAGCAACTGCCTGTTCATACGCAGTATTTCTTCAAAGTCTTTTCCTGCCGATGTATACTGGGCTACCAAAACATTCAACGCCTGATTTGCAAGGCCCGTTAATCTTTCGAACAACAATAGTTTCCTTTCGGCATTCCTGTAATCCCTCCACACGTTTTCCATTGCTGTGTTCAGTTCATTCACTCGGTTAGTCCGCTCTGCGATTTTGGCGGATTGCAAAAACTGCTGTTCCTTAACCATCGAGGTATATTTCTTTCGATAGATTGGCAGGCTGATACCTACCTGGGGTAAAACCCAGTTGTCCCTGCCATTGTCCGGATTAGTAGAACCAACTCGCGGTCTGATGCTGGCGTAGCTAAAGCCAAGATTGAAAGACGGCAAACCCATTTTGCGTGAAACAGTAATCTCGTTTTCAAGCGATCGTACTTCGGCATCGATCATTTTTAATGTAGGGTTTTGAACCGTTGCAGAATCTTTGAGGGCTTCTTGTGAAAGGGCCAGCGGTGCGGTCTTTAATGTGTCGGGCAGATGAATAACAGGCAGCTCTTTGCTGTTCAGCAGTTGCTTGAATTTGGTTTGAAGCGGAAGCCGGGAATCTTTCAGATACAGATCATAGTTGTTCAATTCTTCCAACTCCATTTCTACACGCAGCAAATCCACCGCGCTTGCTTTTGCTGATGCAAGTTTTACACTTGCGAGTTGGCGGAAGGACTCCAGCAGCCGGATATTTTCGCCTGTAATTTTGATGCTTGCTTCCAGCACATATAATTCATAGAACACAGACCTGACGTCATAGACCAGTTTGTTTTTAGTCTCGGCAAAAATTTCAAAGCGGGCTCTGGCCATCTCTTCTGCCGCATTACCTTGAGCCTTTAGCTGCCCAAACCATGGGAACGCCTGACTCGCTGTTATTCCAAAAGTTTGCGCTCCATTATCCATCTCCGCCTCCTGTGCAAAATAGCTGTACATAATAGTCGGATCAGGTAATGTTTTTGCCTGAGGAATACGTTCAAGCGCTGCGTAGTATTGTTGGAAGATGGCCTTGAGCTGCGGATTATTTTCTGCGGCTGTCTTAATATAGTCATCCAGCGTCTGTGCGTGCGCATTTGTCACAAGCAGCAGAAGCAGCAAAGGGGTATATAT
>CAZNCO010000455.1:0-4294 GCA_964571345.1 uncultured Ohtaekwangia sp. | reverse complement strand
CGGCAATATAGCTCCCAATGAAGTGATTCCTCTGGAGACTATTCGCTTAGGTTTGAGAGGCGACACATTCCTACACTTTCTTGGCCTTGAGCGAAAGAAAGACAATACAACACCTCCGTTTCACGCAGATTAATTACGGTGAGACGTTTTAAAGACTACATCGTTCTTTACCTAAAGGGAATCAGCATGGGCATGGCCGATGTGATTCCCGGAGTATCTGGTGGCACTGTAGCCTTCATCAGCGGTATCTATGAAGAACTGATCAACTCCATTAAGTCAATCGATGCTAATGCTTTCCAACTGCTGTTTAAATTTGAAATAGCAGCCTTCTGGAAAAAAATAAACGGAAGCTTTTTAATTTCTGTTTTGCTTGGGATCATAACAAGCTTGCTAAGTCTATCCAAGTTGATGACTTACCTGCTGGAAGCATACCCTATTCAAGTGTGGTCATTCTTTTTTGGATTGATTTTGATCTCCTCTCCGTTGATCATGCGCGACATTCAAAAATGGTCTATCGGTACTGCTGTCTCGTTTTTGGTTGGCATTGCTTTAGCCTATATCATTACCGTTCTATCACCTACAGAAACACGAACAGATTTGTGGTTCATTTTCCTCTGCGGATCATTGGCAATTTGTGCCATGATCCTCCCGGGGATCTCGGGTGCATTTATACTGCTGCTCATCGGAAAATACGAATACATGATCACAGCATTGATAAACTTTAATTTTCCTGTAATTATTGTCTTCGCAATTGGCTGTTTCTTAGGGCTTTTAGGGTTCTCAAGATTTTTAAGCTGGATTTTAACACACTATCGCTTTCCTACCTTAGCTTTGTTAGCTGGTTTTATGATTGGCTCATTGAACAAAGTTTGGCCTTGGAAAGAAGTGATTGCCTACCGCATTAATCACCTGGGAGAGCAAGTGCCCGCATTTGACAAAAGTATCTGGCCATGGCACTATCTTGAGAAGACACATAACAATCCATTAATACTCCAAGCTATCCTATTTGCAGCATTAGGTGTGGGGTTGGTAGTAGCGATCGAAAAAACTGCAGCGTATTTAAAAACAAAAAACTAAAACCATGGAAAAAAAATTTGGATTGATCGGATCAACCGTAAGTCACTCTTTTTCAAAATCGTATTTCGATGAGAAATTTTTCCGTGAAGGCTTGCGTGACTATCATTACGACTTGTATCCGCTTCAAAATGTAGACGAACTAAAAAAACTTTTACAGGAAAACCCTGAGCTTACTGGCCTGAATGTAACAATCCCATATAAAGAACAAGTTTTAAAATTTTTAAACGACATCGATCCGATCGCAAAAAAAATCGGAGCAGTTAACGTGATTAAAATCCAAAACGGAAAACTAACAGGATTCAATACCGATAGTGATGCCTTTTATGAAACAGTAGAGAAGTGGTTTCCAAATATCCCCAATGCAAAAGCTTTAATACTTGGCACAGGTGGATCTTCAAAAGCAGTACAACAAGCATTGAAAAAACTTGGCATTAAGTTCGAAATTGTATCACGTGATGCAAACCAAGGCCAGCACACGTATGAAAGCCTTGAGAAAAACGGCAAGCCACTTGAAGAGGCTAACCTCATCATCAACACCACTCCACTTGGCATGTCACCCAATACGAATCAATTCCCTCCTATCAATTACGAATTGATTTCTTCTCATCACTACGTATATGATTTGATTTATAATCCTGCTCGTACTATGTTTATCCAAAAAGCAGAGATGCGCGGAGCCACTGTGAAGAATGGTCTTGAGATGTTGCATATCCAGGCAGAGAAAGCCTGGGCTATTTGGAACAATTGATCAACTGATTAAAAGAAAGTTAAAGGCCTGAGATAGCAGGCCTTTTTTATTTACCGGGCTATTTTGTCGCTATTTTTTTAGTTTAAAATTTCTGTAACTTGAAATGAATTCTGCTTATGAGAAAGTTGTACTTTTTTCTACCGAAGATTTATTATTCATTTCCCGTTCAACTTCTACTTAATAATTTTAGACGCAATATTATATTACTCCTTTGCTGGATCATTCTCTTTGCGATGATCACGGGTAGCTTCGGAAAGTATCTCGGAATCCCCTATCTTTTTTTAGATCCTGAATATCTCAACCAAGTAAATTTTACAAGCTTTGCAATTATTGGAGTGGTGACCGCAGGATTCAGCATGGCATTCCATATTACTTGTTATATCACCGATGGTCATCGTTTTTCCTTCGTGGGCACATTACCTAAACCCTTTCGAAAATTTGTTTTGAACAACA
The DNA here is from genome assembly GCA_964571345.1 of uncultured Ohtaekwangia sp. GTDB lineage: Bacteria > Bacteroidota > Bacteroidia > Cytophagales > Cyclobacteriaceae > ELB16-189. The sequence goes on along the minus strand of CAZNCO010000455.1, from coordinate 2,016 downwards.
GCTTAATTCCTATGTTGTTTTTAGGGTTTTACATTTTTGAAATCATTGCCTTTCAAATTAACAACGAGTACACGACAGCCTCAGAACTTGTAAAGAATGTGGGCGGACTACTTTTTGGTTCCCTCCTGATGACATCGCTGTTCACGTTATACTTCCGCTTCACTAATCAAGATATTTTCAAGTATATGGTATGTCGAATTGACGAAAAGCTGAAGCAGAATGTGCAAATGACAAGAGCAAGTGCAATGAAGAAACTGGATATTGCTCGAAAAAAGCAAGTTCGTGTCGACTACTACCTCAATTGGAATCTACGACTAGAAAAGGTTGAAGACAGTTCCTTCTACGACAAAACAACAATAGTTCAGGTTTTCGATCAAAACCATTTCAACCTGATCATCATTGAAATGTTTATTTTCTGCCTCGTATTAGTTCTTGGCATCTTCAAAGATTACGATGCCTTTCAGCTTCCCGCTGCAGCTAGCTTCATGATCTTCCTGACTATTTTCGTTATGGGCTTTGGTGCATTCTCCTATTGGTTTGGTGAATGGAGTTCTACCATGGGTTTGGTGGCCTTTCTTGCTCTCAATCATATTGTTGGCGAAGATTACCTGACAAAAAAATATGAGGCTTTCGGATTAGATTATAAGCAGGCACCAGCACCTTACACCGTGGGTGCGCTCGAACAACAAGCCGATAGTGCAGTCATGGCTAAGGATAAACAAGTTACAATTACCCAATTAGAAAACTGGAAAAAGAAATTCAATGATAAGCCAAAAATGGTTTTCCTGTGCGTGAGTGGCGGTGGGAAGCGAGCTGCTCTCTGGACTCTTAGTGCGCTACAGAATGCTGACAGTCTTACAAATGGAAAATTGATGGAGAATACTGTCTTGATCACTGGGGCCTCGGGGGGCCTTATTGGCGCAAGCTATTTCCGCGAACTGATTTTGCGTAAAAAATTAGGAGAAGATCGACATGCATATTCAAAAATACACCTCGAAAAAATTTCTACCGACAATTTAAACCCATTGATTTTTAGTTTGCTGGCCAACGATCTTTTTGTCGGGTTCACCAAGTTTGAATATGCAGGTATTCCTTACGAGAAAGATCGCGCGTACACGTTTGAAGATCAACTCAATCGCATTACAGAAGGACTAATGGATAAACCCATTATTGACTACGGAAGATATGAGTTAAGGGCAGATATTCCTCTTCTCATCCTAACACCCACTATCGTGAACGATGGAAGAAAATTATACGTAGCCTCGCGTCCTGTATCCTTTATGAACGATAGTCCGCTAAAAAGTTTTAAATACAAGGACTCAAAAATTAGCGGTATTGACTTTCAACGTTTCTTTGCCGAGCAAGGCAGCGAGCATCTCCGGTTTCTTTCCGCTCTTAGAATGAGCGCCACCTTTCCTTATATAACACCTAATACAACGTTGCCTACCGATCCGCCCATCCAAATCATGGACGCAGGCATAAGTGACAATTTCGGGCTATCAGATGCAACGCGATTTTTATTCACCTTTCGCGACTGGGTGAATGAAAACACCTCAGGTGTAATCTTTGTATCCGTGCGTGATTCTCCAAAGTTGCGTGAAATAAGTCCAGCAACAGGATCAACCATCATTGATGATCTGACACAACCCATCAGCTCAGTTTATAACAATTTCGAAAACTTTCAAGACATTAATAGCGATCAACTCATTAGTCAAGCAGAAACATTGCTAAAAGTTCCCATCCATCGTATTGACATTCAATATCAGGCAGAAAATTATGTCCCAATTTTGCAGAAGATGGATAGCATACGACAAAACAATGCACGCGCATCGTTGAGCTGGCGACTGACCACACGCGAAAAAGAAGGCATAGTGGGCAATATGCGTTCAATGCGTAATCGCGAGCAAGTAAGAAAACTGGTTGAGTTACTTCAATAACAGGTTGTGCTGGCCGATAAAATCCTTTCCTTTCAAAAGCAGCTAAAAATAACAAAACGTCTGCCGACTGGTGTTAAGG
>CAZNCO010000454.1:0-4296 GCA_964571345.1 uncultured Ohtaekwangia sp. | reverse complement strand
CGACAAAAGATCAGTCACGAATTACAAATAAATCTTGTTCTTGCTGCTCGAATGAATGAATTGAAAAGCATTCACAGCTTTCTGCAAAAAAATAACCTCGAACACCCGAGTAAAAACTTCACTGATAAAGTGATGGTTCGGCTGCACGAAAAAATTACGCCTACCTTTTTCTCTCCGCGAAATGGACTGCTTTTACTTTTGGGAATTCTGGTTGCATCCGGCATTACGCTCTCTCTCCTATCAGTAGGGAAATTTGATCAGCTGAACACGCTCCTGGATTTTAAAGCCATTCCTATCAAAACCGATTTGGTAAAAATCCCAAACGCGCTTCCGTTTGACATGAAGCTAGTATTAAAGTTTTCCTCGGACTAAACCTTGTCATCGGTTTTATACTATTAGATCGGACGATTTTAAGGCCTATTTTTCAGAAAAGACTGGAACGATTTGCATAAAAAAAGGGCTCAGACGAGCCCTTTTTTCTTTTTGATGCATTCGACTATTAATCAACTTCCATTCCCAAGCCCTTCATTTTCTTTTTCAATGCTTCTACCTTCTTTTCGTATGCCTCATCATAAGCTGACAAATCACCGTATACAGATAACAATCCATAAAGGGTTTCTTCATCGTTAGGCTTCAGCTCCGCGCACTTGTCCCAATAAGGAACACACTCTTTCAATTTCACATTTATTAATTGAAACAGTTCCTGTCTTTTCTTAATATCAGCATCTTTCGTACCACTAATATCATTTCTTTGCTCACGCACCTTCTTCGCATCGCCATAGGATAGTTTAGCAAGAACAAGATATGCTTCGTAATAGGTGGGATCTATTTTAATTGCTTCGTTCATCCATTTCTTAGCTTCATCCTGATTTTTCATTTCGTTCGCAATCAAACCAAGGAAATATCTTGCCTCTCTGTCTTTGGGATCTTTATTAGCTTTTTTCTCCATCAAAGCCTTTGCTTCTGGCAACCTATTAAGCTGAGTATAAAGATTGTATTCCATGTTGAGATAATCCATGTTGTCAGGATACTTCTCTGTTAACTCCTTAGCAATTTTCAAGGCAGTCTCGAATTCTTTCTTCTTGTAGTAGATAGAATATTGCTGGATATACGAATCGGAGTTATGACCGCCTAATTCGTGATATCTCTTAATGTAAGCCAGCGACTTATCAAACTCCTCGGCTGAAGGCCCGAAGTAAACACCTGCATTTAGTAACATTGTTGTGTCCTTCGGTAAAAAGAAAACGACACGCTCCATATACTTAAAAGCTTTCTTGTAATCTTTTTGTTTCTGATATGCATCTAGGGCAACATTCAAGTAAGCTTGAGCTAAATTTCCTTCGATGACCGAATTCTTAATTTCCATTGACATGTCATCCTTAATGAAGGATTCGCTCTTGCTATCAATCTCTTTTGCTTTGGTAAAAGACTCTTCTGCGACTTTGTATGGATCCGGATCAAGTGATTTGAACTTTTCTACTTTAGTAGTGTCAATTCCTGCATAAATAAGGCCCCTAACATACCAAGCTTTTGCAGCATTTTTACTTGGCTTGCCATCTTTGGTCATAAATTCCTGGTTGGCAACAGTGGCGTCAATGATTGCCTTTGCCTCATCAAACTTGCCTTTTTTGCGCGCGTTTTCAGCTTTGTTCACATTGGGTTTAATCTCCTTTTCCTGTGCGAATAAAATCGCAGGGGCAAGAAAAAGAACGAGTGCTATTTTTTTCATTTTGGTTTAGAGTTACTTGTTCAACATTTAATTTATTCTTCATTATTAACGGTAGGTTCATTTGATTCTCCACCAGGCTCTCCTGGCGTATCTCCATTTACTTCTCCTTCAATTTTCTGGATTTTTTCAACAGAAGAAATCTCGTCATCTTCATTCAGCTTAATAAGCCTCACACCTTGCGTAGCACGCCCCATCACTCGCAATTCTTCGACACTAATGCGTATGCTAATACCCGATTTGTTGATAATCATCAAGTCATCGTTGTCAACCACTTCCTTGATTGCAACAAGCTTGCCAGTTTTTTCCGTAACATTAATTGTTTTCACACCTTTTCCACCGCGGTGAGTGATGCGATAGTCAGAAATATCGCTGCGCTTACCGTATCCCTTTTCAGAAACCACCAACAAATTAGCATCCTCACGCGAAATGCAGACCATACCAATCACTTTGTCTGAATCGCCTTCCAACGTCACTCCTTTCACACCAGCTGCGGTGCGTCCCATCGGACGTACATCGCCTTCATCAAAGTGAACAGCCTTGCCTTCGCTCTTTGCAATAATGATATGATTTTTACCATTGGTCAATGCAGCGTCTAACAAGCGGTCGCCTTCATGAATAGTTATAGCTGTAATTCCATTCGCGCGCGGGCGAGAGTATGCTTCCAGAGACGTCTTCTTGATCGTTCCTTGCTCCGTGCACAATATCACAAACGTATTGTTGATATATTCCTGGTCTTCAAGACTCTTTAAGTTCAAAACTGCGCGCACATTATCTCCCGGTTGAATATTCAAAAGATTTTGAATGGCGCGGCCTTTCGAAGTCTTGGTTCCTTCCGGAATTTCGTAAGCCTTCTTCCAATAAACTTGCCCGAACTCCGTGAAGATGAGCAAATAGTTGTGTGCTTTAGCTACGAATAAATGTTCGGTAAAATCATCATCCTTTGTAGCTGCGGCTTTCGAGCCGATTCCTCCCCTGCCCTGGGTTCTGTATTCCGATAAGGATGTGCGCTTGATATATCCCTGGTTTGAAATGGTGATCACCATCTCTTCGTTAGGGATCATGTCTTCAACGGTGATGTCTTCCTCACTGTGAACGATCTGCGTTTTTCGCGCATCACCATAGCGTTCTTTCATCTCCAGCAGCTCGTCTTTGATGATACCCATTCGCTTGGGCTCACTAGCCAAAATTTCCTGAAGGTTGGCAATAAGTTCTTTTACTTCTTTGTATTCGTTCTGAATCTTCTCTCTCTCAAGACCAGTAAGGCGCTGCAAGCGCATTTCCAGAATTGCTTTCGCTTGAATCTCGCTGAGACTAAAAGTAGTCATCAATCCAGTCTTTGCGATTTCAGGATCTTTTGAGTTGCGGATCAAGGCAATCACTTCATCCAAATGATCAAGCGCAATCAGGTATCCTTCTAAAATATGAGCGCGCTTTTCGGCTTCGTCCAATTCAAACTTCGTTCTGCGCACCACCACTTCATGACGGTGTTCAACAAAGTACACAATCAGGTCTTTCAAGTTCAGTGTTTGTGGGCGGCCTTTCACGAGCGCCACATTGTTTACACCAAAAGACGATTGAAGCTGAGTATACTTGAAGAGGTTGTTTAAAACGATATTCGAAATAGCATCTTTTCGCAGGTCGTAAACCACACGGAAACCATCGCGGTCAGATTCATCGCGGATAGCCGAAATACCTTCAATTTTTTTCTCTTCAATCAAGGCTCCCGTACGCTCCATCATCTGGGCTTTGTTCACCTGATAGGGTATTTCGGTAGCAATGATTTGCTCTTTGCCACTCGCGTTGGTCACGATCTCCGCTTTGGAACGTTTGGTTATTTTCCCGCGGCCGGTGAGAAACGCCTCCTGAATACCCTGATAGCCATAGATAATACCGCCGGTGGGAAAATCCGGTCCCTGAATGTATTTCATTAATTCAGGGATGGAAATGTCGCGGTTGTCGATGTAGGCAATTGTGCCATCCACGACCTCGCCCAGGTTGTGCGGGGGCATGTTTGTAGCCATACCCACGGCAATTCCCGAGCTGCCGTTGATCAACAGGTTGGGAACCTTTGAAGGCAATACCGTAGGTTCCGAATTTTGGTCATCATAGGTAGGCTGAAAATCAACCGTATTCTTATTTATATCCGCGAGCAATTCTTCGGCTATCCTGCGGAGGCGGGCTTCGGTATAGCGCAGCGCTGCTGGCGGGTCGCCATCCACCGAGCCAAAGTTACCCTGGCCATCTACCAACTGATAGCGCATGCTCCATTCCTGTGCCATGCGTACCATGGTATCGTAAATAGACGCATCCCCATGGGGGTGATACTTACCCATCACGTCACCGACAATACGGGCGGATTTCTTATATGGGCGATTGTGGTTTACGCCCAACTCGAGCATACCATAAAGCACCCGTCTGTGCACCGGCTTCAGACCGTCACGCACATCGGGCAAGGCCCGCGAGATGATTACCGACATCGAATAATCGATGTAGGCACCGCGCATCTCATCTTCAATATTAATAGGAATTATGCTCTGTCTTTCGAGCGGTTCTCCGGTGTTTTCAGC
>CAZNCO010000453.1:0-4301 GCA_964571345.1 uncultured Ohtaekwangia sp. | reverse complement strand
GATTTGGTACGGTTGTCTTTGATTAGACTGAATAAAAACTTTACCGATAAAAATCCTCTGCATTTAAATCATCGTCATTGATGATTCTTCCGGCTTCGTGTTTCTTCGCGAAATATTCAAGATTATTTGAAGTGGTTATTCGTTAACCAAAAAAATTACGACCATGAAAAACAAGGTACGTCTGTTGCTGCTTTTGCTCGTCTTGACTGGGATTTCCTGCATGGAAGAACCTTTCGGTGAGCGTGTGTCCAAAAATACTTTTGGCAATGTTAATACCAATGGGGGATTGACCCTTGCAAATCCCTTGATCAATGATCACGTTAAAATTGCTGTTGTGTCAGACATTCACTACATGGACCCTTCCTTGCTACAAAATGGTGCTGCCAGCGGTGAAGCGTTTCTGAATTACCTGATGCGAGATCCTAAACTTCTTGAATTCAGTGATCCAATTTTCAGGAGAGTGATGGATGAACTTGTTGTTGAGCAACCGCATCTTTTACTAATCCCAGGCGATCTTACGAAAGATGGGGAACGCGCAGGGCACGAAGCGATGGCTCAGCTTTTGGGTAGTCTTGCGTCTGCGGGCATCAAAGTTTATGTCGTTCCCGGCAACCACGATATTAATAATCCCGAGGCACGGTCATACGATGGAAACACAGCAACGATCACACCTTCTATTTCTGCGGCTGATTTTGCATCCATCTATTCACAATTTGGATATGAAAGTGCCATAGCACGAGATCCGAATTCACTGAGCTACATGGCAGAGCCCTATCCGGGGTTACGCATTCTCGCGATTGATGCAAATCGTTATGCCGAAAATCAGGACATTGCTATCGTGGGCGGAAAAATAAAGTCTGAAACACTAAGCTGGATACAGGATCAGATGACACTTGCAGCTGAAGCTAACAGCACAGTGCTGGGATTGATGCATCATAACCTGGTTGAACATTATCAAGGTCAAAATTCTTTTGACTACGGATATGTACTAGATGATTGGGAATCTACGGCCGATGCATTAATGGGAATGGGTTTAAAAGTGATTTTTACAGGGCACTATCATGCTAATGATGTGACCGAGCGTATATCAAATGGCAAGACATTGTTTGACATAGAAACCGGTTCGCTGGTGAGCCCTCCTTCACCTTACCGCATAGCCATATTAAAAAACAAAGAGGTTGACATTAGCACCAATAGGGTAACTACCATTCAGGCTAACTTGCCGGAAGGTATGAGCTTCCCATCGTATTCATTTGCGTTCACGTCCACCTATCTCGATGGATACTTTGGATATGTACTAACACAGCCACCCTTCGTTATGTCAGAAACATTAGCGGCATCATCTGCGCCACTATTCAGAAATGCTTACATGGCTCACTTGGCTGGCGATGAAAAAATTTCTCCGGATGAGCAGCGCAAAGACTATGCACTCGGCCAAATTTCGCCACTTGCAGGAATGGCTGTTACAACTTTGTGGACAGACATTAACACGAGCGACAATAAACTACATATCAAACTAGGTCAGTAGGCAGGCTCTTCCTTGAGGGGACAATCAAAATCAGAAGCCCATCATCCGCAAAAGACGATGGGCTTCTTTCATTAATTTATTAAGTGAGATTAAAACAACATCTCTTGCGGAGGAGTTAGCCCTTGTGCGCGCAGATATTGTGTAGCCTGGCCGCGGTGGTGAGTTTGATGTTCAAAAAGTTTGTTGAGCATTTCGCCTTTGGTCATGGTAGGTTTAAAGTTGGGACCAAGCTGAACAGAACATGTGTCCATCAGTTGCTTGTCGTTCATTTCTTTCAAGCCGTTGATCACGTAATCATAACTATCCATAACCGCTTTGGTAAGGTCTGCCTTGGTCTTGATGTTAGGGTTTTTTTCAAGTTTGCCACGCCCCATTTCGGTAGGTTTTGCCACTGCTATTTTACCAAGGCCGTAATTTGCCTCTGCCAAATGCAGCAGTTGCTCGCCAAACGTACGCGGAGTCTTTTCTGATAATTTGTAAGTAACTGATTTGTCGTTGGCCGAATCAAGATATGCCATAGTGAATTTCTTGGCGCGTTCCCAGTCTTTCACCATCATGTTAATATGATCCATTTTTGGTGCCACGGCTTCCTCGGCAGGTGCAGGCTTGCTGCATTGTGTAAACATAAGCGCTGCTGCCACGCATGTAAGTGCTGCGTAAATTGTTTTTGTTTTCATAGTTTGTTGTTTAGGTTTTATTGTTAGAGCCAAGTTAACATTCTCGGTCCTATTTTAGTTCGAACCCTCCATTGAATATTACTGATGCGGGATGGTATACCCGGGGTGGGGCAGCACGCTGTTGTATTACTTCCTTGTTTTAGATCCGGAATTATAAATCGGAGGGTAAATCTGGAGAATTAATTTTCACATAGGATTTCTTTCGAGTAGCGAGCATTGGCTTGAGACGCGGTCTCCATTTTTAGAAAGACAAATCCATCCGTAAAAGACGAAACGATTCTGGCTGTCTCCGGTTCAACACTCAATGATGCAACGAGCGTCTTTAGGGGGTCGTGATTATTGATGCTTTTTAATGCTGCAGCAATAGAGTCTACGTTCTTCAGGTGGTCACAGACTATGATCACGTTCTTGTTTTTTAAATTATGTGATCCTGCAATAGTGGAGAAGAAATGATCGTCAGATAAGATGCTGCGTTTTAAAAGCCGAATTTGGCGATTGATATAATCACCAGGGATTGTGGATGCGTCATGAATGATGATTTCATCAGTGCTCACTGATCCAATGGTTTTAAGTGGGTTGGCCGGATGGCTAATTTCTTTGCAGCTGAGCACTTGCCATGGTGCCTCTAGTTCTTGCGCCAAATAGTAAGCGGTAGCAGCGCTCTCTCTTGAGGTAGATACAACCACAGTGTTGTTGTTTTCGAATCTCTTTAGCTTCTCCCACAGAAGATGGCTTGCTTGTTTCTGCTCCAGAATCGCGAATTCTTTAACGTTTAGCATTTTCTATCGATTTTAAGTGATAAAAAAACCACTTGAGCCAACGTTTACCAATGACTTTTGTCACGTTAACACATGACAAAATATTTGAGGCATGTTCCTGGGCAAGCTTTCGCGTCAGTTCTTCTTCTTTCCTCCGCCTAGAAAAACTCCGATTTTAATGGAAAAATAGCTCTTGTTAATATTTTCGTAGTGGCCGCTTGTGGTTGGGATGTCATAGGAAATATAATCCTTCATAGGTTGAATCAGATTGTATTCCATCATCACACGAAAATGACCAGCTTCCATACCTATGCGCGGATAAAAGCCCAATCCATTTCGCTGGTTGAGATTGTCAGTGCTATTCATAATAAAATTATTACTGGGATTGTAAAGACCAATTCCCAGTCCAGCAAATGGACGCACTCGTGATTGCTTGAGATAGTAATGCGCATTAATGCCCATGGATCCCAGCGATTGATTAGTGCTGCCCATAGACGAAATAAAACCAGTTGCTTCGATCCGAAAGCCAATCAACATTTTATCGCTTATGCGATACCCAGGTTCAAGGGTAAAAGAGCTTATAGGAAATGATTTCTTATTTAGTATACCAACGTCTATCGCAAAGAGAAATTTTCTGTACTGCTGGGCGCTGGCACTTATAGAAAGAAGAACAATCGAGATTAGCAATATCTTTTTCATTCTCTACTTTGATGAATGAATTTAATGAAAAGTTCTGTCATTAAGAATCACTCACGCTAAGTGCTGATTTCGTTATTTTTTGATGAGATGCGCTATTAAAAAATAGGTGTTACCATCCTCTGGTGTTTGGTGTACTTTTTTGAGGAGATTTTTTCTGAGTGCCTTTACGTTTGTGTTTTTTGGTTGATCTCCAGGGTTTAAAACTTTTATGGTTGGAGTTTTTTGTAAGTGATAAAATGCGGCCACCCATTCTAAAAGTAAATGCTAGGTAACTGCCATCTGAATCTACATGATCCGAATAAACTATCGATCCTCCCTGAGTATTTTGGTAATCAGCCGATACCACATTACCAGCGCTGTAATACCGTAGACCGATAAAATAAATGGGGCCGGCACCCGCAGATTTCCTTGCTTCAGAAGGATGGATATATATTCCACTTTCGATAAATCCGTTGACAAAGAACGGGTGGTAATGTGATACTATTTCAAGGGTTTCTTCAGAAGCTTGATAGGTAAATTTACCTGGAATATTTTGAGATCCGGATAAGCTGTTCAGCGTAATGCCTGAGTTGAAATATAAGTTAGTACGTGATCGGCTCGGAACAAAATAATAAGCGGATGCATAAAACGCATTATAAG
>CAZNCO010000452.1:0-4304 GCA_964571345.1 uncultured Ohtaekwangia sp. | reverse complement strand
GACTTATAGTGGCAGTGGCCAGGAAGTAAAAGTGCCGTTTGTTCCGAATAGTTCTGTTTTTCATCCTTACTTTTCCGTTTACCTAGCGTTTGATGTTCCAAAGAAAAAGAGGTAACATGTTTATTTCAGGAGAAGTATCCGGTTGGAATCAGATTTGCATCTGGGATTTGTAATTTTACTTGAAGATCGCGGCACTGATTCTTCAATTGATCAATCGTCCATTTATTCTCGCGGTCAATAACTTCAATTTCTATGAATTGTTCTCCGTTTTCGAGTTTATCAAGATGGATTTTAATGTGTTCGAGAAAAAATATCTTCCTTTCCTTTTTTGTGACACCGATGGATGTTTCCGTGGCGAAGAGTTTTTTAACCTCGTCTTCTGTGGGATTTAAATCGTATCGGTAAACAATAGTTTGCTCAGTATCATTAACTAATATCCGCTCATAATGCGTAATCAACTTTTCAACTGTACCCGCGCGGTATTTCAATTTTTCTTTATGTGTTTTGAAATAGTGATCTGTCTGGTAATCATGGCCGTGAAAGAATGCGCCTAATGTAGTCAGTTGTGTTTCTATTGTAGCGAGGTTATCTACTTTGGCTTTGACGGTAATGTCTTTGTAAGGAAGCGGCTGCAATGTGTTACTTATGGATTTCAAACTCTACACGTCTGTTCAGGCGTTTATGTTCATCTGTGATTTCCTGGGTCAAGGGTTTTGCGCTGCCGTAGCCGATAGCGGTAATGCGCCCTTCTTCAATCTTAAATTCATTGATGAGGTAAATGCGAATGGCATCTGCTCTGGCCTGAGAAAGTTGGAGGTTCATCTCTTCGTTGCCCGAAGAATCGGTATGACCCGAGATGATTAATTTTTCTTCGGGGTGATCGGTCAAAAAATCACCTACCTTTTTTAAGTCTGAATGCATCGAAGGTAAAATGTCAGCTTTCCCATTTTCGAACTCCACTGACTCAAAGGCAATTTTACTTTCGATGGGTTCTCCGATTTTATTGATTTCATGATCACCTTCCATAAAAAACAATTCCTCTATCCGGAAGAAATCGTCTCCCTGGATGATGAGCAAGTAATTACGCCTGTTGATCAACTCGAAATTAAATGACCCGTCTTCGCGAATGTATTTGGGAGCTACTTCTACGCCATGATCAAGGTCGATTACACTAACAATTCCTTTCAAAGGATTCCCTTGTTTATCTTTCAGTGTGCCATGTAATTGTGCTACCGCATTTGGCTGCGCTTCCATCGGAACGGGAAAAGAAAAGAGGTCTAAATTCTTAATATCATCGGCAGATGAGCGGGCATAGTACAGGTCATGACTTTGTGAGTCGATCGTGAAATAGTATTCGCTACCGGCACCATTTACCAGAGGACCTATGTTTTTGGGCTCGCTCCATCCGTTGCTCAAGCGATACGATTTGTAGATGTCAAAGTCACCGAAATTGAGAGGGTGACCATCCGAACTAAAATACAGTACATTGTACTTGTGATGAAAGAAGGGGCTCACTTCACTCTTAACGGTATTAATAATCGGCCCGACATTCTGAGCCTTGCCCCACCGGCCACGGTTATCTTTGACAGAGAAATAAATATCTGAAAGACCAAACCCACCGATGCGATTGCTGGCGAAGAACAACGTGTCGCCACTGTGACTGATAGAGGGGTGCGAATCCCAGCCATTGCTATTCACCATCGGCCCAAGATTGACGGGCTCGCTCCACACACTGTCTTTATTTAATTTAGAAGAGTAGATGTCGCAGTTGCCGAGTCCTTTGGGTGCATTGCAGCGGGAGAAAAATAAATATTTACCATCGAGGCTTAGGCAAGCGGAGCCTTCGTTGTAGCGTGTGTTGATAGTAGTGAACGCCTGGCCCTCTGTCCATACGCCATCAACTTTCACACTGAAAAAAATGTCTTCGTCATAGGCGCGCTCTTCGTGTTGATTTCGTTTGGATGTGTAAAGCAGCACATAGTCAACATTGCCAATGGCCGGGCCGTAATCTTCTTTCTTTGAATTGATGAGGTCACCCATTGGCTCAAGTACTGAATGAGGCGGACGAAGTGTATCAATTTCTTTGCGATAACTCACCAGGTTGTAATAAATATCAAGTGGTACGTAATATTCTTTTTTGTCTGTTTCCACCTGGTCGTATTTTTTTAACCAGTCCTTGATATTGATTCCTTGTTGGTGATGTTTCAAGGCAAGCTTGTAAAGCAAGATGGATTCACCTTTAGGACCATATTTTTCCGAGAGCTCAGCCAGACGCCAGATCATCGGAACATTTTTGGAAAAGTTTTCGATACCAAAGCTGCTTACATATTTTTTTAACGCTTCGTACTCTTCTGCGCTATTTAGCTGATCGAGCGATTGAATATTCTTGAGCTGCTCAGCATCATGATAAAACCGGATGCGATTTACATTTGGAAATCTGAATATGTCAGACTGGCTGAATGATGTAAGAGAATCAACCAGGTTTACTGTTTGGGCTTTTTTAAATTTTTTCTTTTGACCGAAGCCTTCGTAAATTCCAAGGATAAAAAAGGCTGCGATTGCAAGAGAGCAAGTGAGTCTCACTGTGTTAGCGGGTATTTGTGTTATGCCTTTAACTCGAAAATTCGCTTAAAAATGCCGGATATGCAAAGTTTTAATGGGTTTCATTTGGGGAACAAGCCCGGCAGAAGGTTTATTGGCATAGCTATTGACCATCGTAATCATTGTTGTGAATTTAGTAGGAGAGTGGAATGTTTTGTGTCAAATTGGCATCTGAAATATGTTTAAAAAGATCGCTTTGAATACCAAAGAAAATGAAGAGTCAGAAGAACTGATTCAACTCATTAATCCTGATAAAGATCCTGATATTCGCCCGGAAGACTTGCCGGAAGAATTATCAATTCTTCCTATCAAAAACACTGTGCTGTTTCCGGGTGTGATTATACCCATCACCGTGACTCGACAAAAATCGGTGCGCTTAATCAAAAAGGCTTACCAGGGCAATCGAATCATTGGTGTCATCGCTCAAAAAAATAAGCAAGCCGAAGAACCCGGCAAAGATGATTTGTTTCGGGTAGGTACAGTAGCTCGCATCATCAAGATGTTGGTATTGCCCGATGGGAATACTACTATTATCATTCAGGGAAAAACAAGATTTGCCGTTCGCGAATTTGTAAGTGAAGAGCCTTTCATCACAGCAAAATTTGATCTGCAATTGGAGCCTGAGATTGACCTTACCACGAAAGAAGTGAATGGGCTCACGCAATCTTTGAAGGATGCTGCATTTAAAATTTTGAAGCTGAATCCGGATATCCCACAAGAAGCACAGGTGGCGTTGGATAACATTAGCAATACGCCCTTTCTTGTTCATTTCCTCGCGTCAAATCTGAATGTAGAAGTAGCTGAGAAGCAAAAGATCCTGGAGGTTGGAAACATTATTGATCGCGGCACGCTACTGCTCCAATACATGATGAAGGAAATTCAGATGTTGGAGATCAAAAGCGAAATTCAGAAAAAAGTACATACCGATATCGACCAACAGCAACGTGATTACTTCTTGCGTCAGCAAATAAAAGTGCTGCAGGATGAATTGGGGTATGATGGCCCGGATAAAGAAATAGAAAAGCTTCGCAAGCGTGGTGCTGATAAAAAATGGCCCAAGCATGCGCGTGAACATTTTAATAAAGAACTTGATAAACTGCAACGTACTAATCCGCAAGCGCCCGACTTCCCGCTGATGATGAATTATGTAGAGTTCATGCTTGACTTGCCTTGGGAAGAAGTGACACAAGATGATTTTGATTTGAAGAAAGCGCAAAAGGTGCTAGATAAGGATCACTTTGGCTTGGAGAAAGTGAAGACGCGTATCTTGGAATACCTGGCCGTGTTAAAACTTAAGCAAGATATGAAGGGGCCCATCCTTTGCCTGTATGGCCCGCCCGGGGTAGGAAAAACTTCGTTGGGAAAATCAATTGCAAAATCATTAGGCAGAAACTACGTTCGCATGTCACTCGGAGGCGTGCACGATGAAGCGGAGATTCGAGGCCATCGCAAGACGTATATCGGAGCGATGCCTGGCAAGATTTTACAAAATATCAAGAAGGCGAAGTCATCAAATCCTGTCTTTATCCTTGATGAGATCGATAAAGTAAAATCTGATTTTCGTGGTGATCCTTCCTCTGCGTTGTTGGAGGTATTAGATCCAGAACAGAATAATGCATTTGGCGATAATTATCTTGAGGTTGAATATGATCTTTCAAAAGTATTGTTCATAGCTACAGCTAATTCACTAGACACCATTCATC
>CAZNCO010000451.1:0-4307 GCA_964571345.1 uncultured Ohtaekwangia sp. | reverse complement strand
GGTTTGGAGAAACGCTGGATAGAAACTGAAGGCCTGGATCGGTATAGTCGAATGACTCGTGTACGGAGCCATTCCACATAGTCACCTTCATCTGGTTATTGTAAAAGGAGTATCCGCCAGTGATACCTAACACAAGTCGATTAGCCGGGCTTGTTCGAAACTCGCATTGTAGTACAAGCCCATCTTTTTTATTTTCTACTCCAACGTTTGTTGCATTGTTGTAAATATCTTTGCGATGCCCTTTCACCGTGTAGGACGTGTGGTAGGGGAATGTTTTCCCCAACGCCATAATATCCTGGTTTAGGTTTTCAATTCCTCCGGGGAAATCCATTTCGTTGGAGACTTTACTCCAGCCAATGGAGGGGTGAATAATCAGGAAGTCGTTCACCTTCCAGTTATAGCCAATGGCGAACTCAAAGTAGCGAGCTGAATTGTTGGAACTGTGAGAGGAGCCACCCATAACAAGTCCGGACAAGCCATTTACCCGACCAAATTCTCCCCCAAACAAAAATGCTTGTACATACCCGTTTGATGAAGGGATGGGAAGATCACTTTTGTAAGTGTATTGTCCCGGAATATTGGAATAAGAATAGTTGAACGCAATCTGCGGGGCTGCACCGGCAACTGAAAGCGGAAGATATTGGTTGCTCAACGTGAAAAGGGCATAATCACGGCCACGTCTTTTATGATGCTGTCGATACCACGAAGATTGTGCCTTCACTGTTGAGGGAACTACGCTCAAACACGCAACTATGAAAAGAATGTTGTTGGCTTTCATCAGTACCTGGCGGCAACTACTTCAACGGTTTGCCAATGGCATAGGTTTCTATTTGCAGTTCAAAATGTGATTGAAGGGTTTACAGGGAGTAAACGCTGTGCTATCGGCCCTCTGTGACCCCCGATGCTTAAAGAGGTTGAAACCACAGAGCCACGGGTACATTAATCAGAGCTTTGCGTTTAGACGCAAAAGGATTTAAAGTGGTTTGAATAACTTGCGAGGAGGTAACTCAGAGAATACTTTTTCTGACAGATGGTCGTTAGTCCGTCAATGCTAAGAAGAATCTTCAAATTCATTTTAAAAACACTAGCTGCCTTACTTGGCTTGATTTTACTCTATGTCCTCACTGCCTTTTCACTGCAGGCAGTTTCAGTTAATGCTGACTTTCGCGAAAGCGAAACAGATTTTATTGAGATTTATATCCTAAGTAATGGAGTGCACACAGATATTGTTGTTCCACTTAAAACAGCGTATAAGGATTGGACAACCTTTGTGAATCCCAGAGATACGCGATCAGGAAGTTTGATGGCTAATTATGTTGCTTTTGGTTGGGGCGACAAAGCCTTCTACCTGGAGACGCCCGAATGGGCCGATCTGAAGTTTAAGACTGCTTTTAATGCACTGTTCTACCTGGGCAGTAGCGCTATGCACGTGACTTTTTACGGGCGAATGAAAGCAGATGAATCATGCAAACGAATCAGGATCGATCGGCAGCGTTATGAAGAATTGACCAGGTTTATTGAAAGCACCTTTGTTTTGAAGGAGGGCAAACCAGCATTGATTGAGAATGCATTTTATTGGAACAACGATGTTTTCTATGAAGCAGAGGGACGATACAGCCTGTTTTATACCTGCAACACATGGGCGAATAGCGGACTGAAAGCAGCCGGCTTAAAAGCGTGCCTCTGGACTCCTTTCGATAAAGGAATATTTTCAAAGTACGAGTAATGGAATACTCTTGGATTTCTCCGTGAGTATTCAGGTTTTAACCACTACGAGTGAGGAGTTGATTCTTTGCAAGAAAGATAGCAATTAAAGGCGCCACCATGGATGGAAATATCCTCCGTGTTTCCTCTGTGGCCCTCTGTGTTCCCTGTGGTTTAAAGCCTTCGCAAATTTAACCACGGAGGGCACGGAGTTCACAGAGGAGGCACAGAGGTTTGTATTGCATTTAAATTGAGACACCATGATGGAAATACCCTCTGTGTTATCTCTGTGGCCCTCTGTGTTCCCTGTGGTTTAAAACCTTCGCGGATTTAATCACAGAGGTCACAGCGTTCACAGGGAAGGTTCAGAGGTGTTTTAAAATTAAACTTTCAGAAACTATTGAAAGTTTGAATATTCCTATTAACTTTGAGCCATGAAATATGACGAGGCCAAAGATCGGTTCATCAAAGCGTGGGGTACCCTTGGCTCCAATTGGGGCATCAACAAGGCGATGGCGCAGATCCATGCTTTGTTATTGATCTCTACTGAGCCGCTCTCGACCGAGGATATTATGGAAGAACTGCAGATGTCGCGGGGGAACGTGAACATGAACCTGCGGGCGCTGATGGACTGGGGCATCGTGAAGAAAGAACACAAAGTGGGCGAACGCAAAGAATTCTTCTCTACCGGCAAAGATGTGTGGGAACTGGCCAAGCAAGTAAGCCGTGAACGCAGAAGGAGGGAGATCGAGCCCATCCTGAACGTATTGGCAGAAGTTCAAAACGTGACGGGCGACAATAAAAAGGAAGTGGCCGAATTCAAAACCGTGATGAAAGAGCTGTTTGATTTCTCCTACAAGGTAGACGGCACCATCGAAAAATTCATTAAATCAGACCAAACCTGGTTTTATAAGCTGTTGATGAAACTTTAAAAAATTTTAACGTAAACTTTCAAAAAAGATTGAAAGTTCTGAAAAATAAAGAACACATGTTTAACCTTTAAATCACCATGCTATGAACTACGTAATTCTTTCCTATTTGCTTTACCTTCCCATTACTGTTGTTTTGACCGTCTGGGTAGCGCGAACGCTCTTCACCAATGGCCGCGTCTTTTTGATTGACATCTTTCACGGCAATGAAATGCTGGCGGATAGTGTCAACCGTCTTTTGCTGGTGGGTTTTTACCTGATCAACATTGGGTATGCTGTTTACACCATGCAGATATTTGAGATCATCAATAGTGCCCAGGCGCTGATCGAAATACTAAGTGTAAAGCTCGGTGCCATTATCCTGATTCTTGGCGGCATGCACTTCTTCAACCTGTTTGTGTTTTTCAAACTGCGCAAAAGAGCAACAGAAGTAGCAGCCTAAACAAAACTTTTATGAAAACCTTACGCAATCAAACTATTCTTTATGATGACGAATGCCCCATGTGCACACTCTACGCAAAATCATTTGTGAGCACCGGCATGCTTGATAAAGAAGGCCGGCAGCCTTATACCGAATGCGTGAATAAAGCTGTTGCCAACATCGATTGGAACCGCGCGCGCAATGAGATCGCGCTTATCGACAAAGAGACGCAACACGTGAAGTATGGAGTCGATAGCATTATCACTATTATCGGAAACAGCTTTCCCGGGTTGGAGAAATTCTTCCGGTTAAGACCAGTCTTTTTCCTCGCCCAACGCCTGTACTTTCTGATCTCCTACAATCGCAAAGTGATGGCTCCTGGAAAAGTTTTTGAAGGTGCCAACACCCGCACGCCAGACATGAATGTGCGTTATCGGTGGGCTTACATTGTGTTTGCGTGGATGCTCACTTCACTTATCCTTGTTTACTATTTCCGTTTGGGGGCACCGCTCGTTCCGGAGTCAGGCTTTTTGCGCGAGGTGCTGGTGTGTGCCGGGCAGTTAGTCTTTCAAGGTGTAGTCGTGGCAATGTTTCGCAGAGACCGGGTGATTCACTACCTGGGCAATGTGATGACCGTGTCGCTGGCCGGTGCGCTGGCTTTGTCGCCTATGTTTTTGCTGGCAGGCTTTGTCAAGTCCAACTTGTTTTACATCGCCTACTTTTTCATGGTAGTCACGCTGATGTTTTTTGAACACATGCGCAGGGTGAAGATACTGGAGCTGCCTTTCTTCGTTTCTGTTTCATGGGTGTTGTATCGGTTTCTCATTCTCTTCTTCGTTATCCTTTAGGTATGAAAAAAATTATCATTGCAGGCGGAACAGGCTTTCTTGGTAAAGTGCTGGTCGATTATTATAAAAATAAGGAAGTGTCCATTGTTGTGTTGACACGAGGACTGTCGAAGAGAACGGATAGAGTTAGCTATGTTAACTGGGATGCACGAACTCAAGGAGAGTGGTGTGCTGAATTAGAAGGTGCTGACATGGTGCTCAACCTTAACGGTAAATCGGTAGACTGCCGATACAATGAAACGAACAAGGCGTTGATTTATTCTTCCCGCATCGACTCACCAGACGCGCTGAGCCAGGACATCTAGTCCTGCAAAGTCGCTCCTAAACATTGGATCAACTCTACATCAGCCACCATTTATCGCGACTCGCTAGACCAAGAGATGGAAGACTCCACCGGTGAGAAAA
>CAZNCO010000450.1:0-4318 GCA_964571345.1 uncultured Ohtaekwangia sp. | reverse complement strand
CCGGTAATGTTTCCTGTTGCGGTAAACTCTTTGAATCCTCCCAGCGGAATTTTCCGTTCAATTGCTCCGGTCACTAGGTTCACGGCATTCAACGTTCCCCAAGGTGGCTTTATGCCCGCATATCCTTCCTTCGTCAAAAACTTATTGTAGCCTGTGATGTTGTAGGGCAACATGCGGAACGAATCCACTTTCCCCGGTACTAATTTGAATTCTTTCGGTTGCTCGGATTTCAAATCGAGAATAAATGAAGCAATCGCGTTGGTCTCATCGTTTGAAAGATTTTTGAATGCAGGCATCATTCGTCTTCCGGTGCTGATTAGTTCTGAAAAAGTCTTTGCAGAATATTTTTTATTTGCTTCAACAATTGACGGATAATTTCCCGAACCTTTTCGCTCTGGCCCATGGCAACTCACACAGTATTGATTGTACAAACGCTGGCCGGCTTTCAGATACGTTTCCTTGCCGGCATTTTTCAAATCGACTTCGCGCGCCTGAATTAGCCATGGCATTTCATTCGCATTCACAAACATCAGTTGTGATGCAGGATCAAACGCAGGGCCGCCCCACTCGGCACCTCCATCAAGTCCTGGAAAGAAAATCGTGCCTTGCATCGATGCAGGATAAAACATGTTCCCGTGTTTCGCAGCGAGAAATCTCGTCTTCAAATCCTGGAAGGAAGAATCAGGAACGAGATCATTCAAATCAGCTTCCTCAAAAGATTGCCGCGCGAAAGGTTTTGGAAAAGTTGGGAAGGGTTGAGTAGCTGAAAGTTTTTCACCTTTCAAGTCTGTCTCTTGCGGCACGGGTCTTTCTTCGATTGGGTAAATGGGTTTGCCGGTTTCTCTTTCAAGCAGGAAAATATTTCCAAACTTAGTTGGCTGGGCCACGGCATCAATTTCTTTCCCGTCTTTCTTAATCGTGATCAATGCAGGAGCAGTCGGCAAATCTTTGTCCCACACATCGTGATGCACAGTTTGAAAATGCCAGATGTATTTTCCGTTAGCGGCATTGAGGGCGAGAATACAGTTGGCAAAGAGATTGTCACCTTTACGTTTACCTCCATAAAAATCAAACGAAGCCGAACCGGTGGGAGCAAAGAGCATGCCGCGCTTCTCGTCCAAACTAAATCCAGCCCATGAGTTGGCGCCCCCGATGTGTTTGTATGCCGTGGTGTCGTCCCAACTTTCAAAACCTTTTTCTCCCGGCTGCGGAATAGTATGAAAAATCCAAACTAGTTTACCTGAGCGCACATCATATGCGCGAATGTGGCCAGGTGCTGCATCACTGCCTTCGCTCACCCGCGACCCCAGGATGAACAAATCTTTGTAAATAATTCCGGGCGAAGTAGCGGCAACATATAAGTTAGATACATCTTTACCCAGCCCATTATGAAGATCGACTGTGCCATTGGCTCCAAAATTTGAATCCGGTTTCCCTGAAATGGCATCGATCGAATACAGAAATGAACCAGCTGCATAAAAGATGCGCTTACTTTTTTCATCACCCCAAAAAGTAACTCCGCGATTGTTGTTCATGATGAAGCGTGCTGCATTGGGCATGTTAGCTTTCTGATCAGCTTGCGGATCGAACACCCATTTCTCTTTTCCGGTCGAAGCATTTACTGCAAAAAGTTTTAACTGTGGGGAAGTTCCGTACAACACACCGTCCACGACAATCGGATTGCATTGAATCTGTGAATGATTCACGGTATCCGCATCGCCCGTGCGATAGGTCCACACAACTTGAAGTTCTTTAACATTTGAAGTATCAATTTGCGTAAGTGAGCTGTATCGAAAGTTTTCTTTGGTGCCGCCTGTTACTTGCCAACCGGAATATTTGTTATCAGCATTCGTTGAGCAACCTAATAGCAAAAGCAGCGGAGTGAAATAGATTAATCTCATAGAAATAGGATTAACCTAAATTTAGAAAAAACGGCTTTATTAATTGGCCGAATATTTTGTGATTGGCAGAAAAATAAAAAGGTCGCTTGCAGAATGCGATCTTCCTCGACAATATTGGATTCGAACCGATGATCTTCCCGAAGGCCTTCGGGAAGATCTACTCATGCCCAATTAATGTCTCAACAGATTTTCTGTTCTTTTTTGCTTTGATTTCCCTTTCACCTTGTAATGCAGCCATTCTTGACTCGAATTTTTTCAGAATACTTTAGAATCCAGGGTGCTCAGCTTTTCAAGAAGTCGCCACCTTGCCATTGTTATGTTCTTGAAGACTTCGGGAAAGTGAATCGGAAATTGTTATATTTTTTGGAATATATGAGACAAACGAAATATTCCATAAAAAAAGTCCGTAGTGAACGGACTTGTGGAGAATATCGGATTCGAACCGATGACCTCTTCCATGCCATGGAAGCGCTCTAGCCAGCTGAGCTAATCCCCCAATTGGGTTGCAAAGATATTTTAAAATATGAATTTGCCAATCGTATTCTTTATTCGATAAAAAATCCAAGCATATAATAGCTTAACGCATTTTGATAGTATGAGTAATCCTCATTATCGAAGTGCTGACGTTAGAATGAGTTGGCTTACTTCGATGTAACATTAGGTGGTTTCGGTGGTATGCTAATGAATACATTCGAAAAAAAAGTCAGGCTGCTCGTTCCATTGGCGAGATGCTAACATTCAAAATCTCCGTATGCCGCAGCACCGAAATATCCACTAGGCCAATAATTTCCTTTTTAGTTAGCTCTTTGAATAATTCGTGAAGTGTATTCACTGGCTTGTTGTTAAACGATATAATGATGTCACCTTCCTTTACTTGCGATCGCGAAGCAGGCGAGTTGTCTTCAACATGTGCTACAAACAAACCTTTTTCATTCCGTAATCGATAATGTTGCTTAATTTTTGTGTTAATGGGCACTTCCTGAAGTTGAAAGCCGAGATAGGCTTTGAATACTTTGCCAGTTTGAATCAACTGACTTGCAATTTCTTTTGCAGTATTAATACTCACAGAGAAACTTAAACCCTGAGCACCTTGAATGATGGCTGTGTTAACGCCTACTACCTCGCCATCTGTGTTGATCATCGGGCCGCCCGAATTGCCAGGGTTTAGCGCAGCATCTGATTGGATCACGTTGTCAACCAACATTCCATTTTGTGAGCGAAGTGATCTGCCCAGGGCGCTCACTACTCCAGTTGTCACCGTATGTTGATAACCAAGGGGATTTCCAATTGCGATCACCAGTTGACCAATTTGAAGTTGCTCAGCATCACCAAGTTTCGAAACTGAGTACCCTTCGGAATAGATTTTTAGAATGGCCAGATCAGTATCAGGGTCTTTCCCGACAAGGGTTGCTTCGATTTCATTTTCATTGAGGAGTGACACCATGATTTTCTCAGCTCCATTTACCACATGACAGTTGGTGAATATCAATCCATCGGAGGAAAATATAAAACCGGAACCTGAACCGGCCCGCTGCATCTTGCCTTTTATATTTTTGAAAACATCGATCTTGACCACAGCATTCTTCACCTTCGCCACTGAGTCAATGATCATTTGAGAATAAGGATCCATTTTAGTTTTTGTTTAAGGTCGTCACTCAAAAAACTTTCCAAAGGTGAGAACAGGAAAAGATGTCGTGAAAAACAAATAAAATTTGACTTTCTGACGCAAAAACTTGCATGGATAGCGAATTTATTTTGTAATTTTCAAGGCATTAGAATTTTAACGGATGGCCAAACTCAAAAATATCATTAAGCAGCTTTCTGAAAAGGATTACAAGGAAATCTACGATTCGTTGATGGAAAGCAATGCTGAAAAGTCAGCTTATGTGTTAAAGTCGTTGCGCGAACGCCAACTCTCCGATAGCAAAATCATGGTGGAGTTAGACGTAAATGCGAATGCTTATTACACCCTTCGCTCGCGTCTGAATCAGAAAATTGAGGAGCATTTGCTTCAGCAGATGGAAAGCCCGCGCACTGATATTTTGCGTAAAGTGGCTAACCTCAACGAGGTGCTCTTTACAAAAAAGAGAACCATTTCTATTGCTACATTAAAGAAGTTGGAGAAAGAACTCCAGGACTATGACCTTGCCAGCGAACTCACTGTGGTGTATAAATCGCTGAAGAAATTGCACATAC
This sequence comes from uncultured Ohtaekwangia sp., assembly GCA_964571345.1. Classification (GTDB taxonomy): domain Bacteria; phylum Bacteroidota; class Bacteroidia; order Cytophagales; family Cyclobacteriaceae; genus ELB16-189. The sequence goes on along the minus strand of CAZNCO010000450.1, from coordinate 221 downwards.
ATTCACCTGAATATTTTCATTATTCCCAGTTATACAACCGCCATGTTGCCTTTATGTTGGCGATGGACAAGGCGGAGGACTTGCTTGCTGATTACTTTAAGAAATACGGCAATTACTTCTTTACCGGTGATTCAACCGAAAAGCTTGGACTTAACCTTGTGCTGAAGGAAATGCAGATTGTTGCAAAACTGTACGAGTCGCACCGATTGTATATTTTGAAA
>CAZNCO010000449.1:0-4318 GCA_964571345.1 uncultured Ohtaekwangia sp. | reverse complement strand
GCTTTGTGCTCTTTCCTATCGTTCATCACGATATATGGAAATTCTATAAGCAAGCCGAGGCCAGCTTTTGGACAGCTGAAGAAATTGACCTAAGCCATGATTTGAAGGATTGGGCTAACCTCAACGATGGAGAACGACACTTCATCACACATGTACTTGCCTTTTTTGCAGCGAGTGATGGAATCGTTAATGAAAACCTGGCGGAACATTTTGTAGCCGAAGTTCAGTACACGGAAGCTAAATTTTTCTACGGCTTTCAAATTGCCATTGAAAACATTCACTCTGAGACTTACTCCTTATTGATAGACACCTACGTTAAGGATCCAAAGCAAAAAGACAAACTCTTCCACGCCATCGAAACGATGGACTGTGTGAAGAAAAAAGCTGATTGGGCCTTACGTTGGATTGATCAGGGAAATTTCCAGGAGAGACTGGTTGCTTTCGCTGCTGTTGAAGGAATTTTCTTCTCCGGCTCGTTTTGTTCGATCTTCTGGTTGAAGAAACGGGGACTCATGCCGGGATTAAGCTTCTCCAACGAATTAATTTCCCGCGATGAAGGACTGCACTGCGACTTTGCTTGTCATTTATACACCAGGCACGTAGTAAACAAGTTACCTGAAGAGCGCATCATCGAAATCATCAAAGATGCCGTGGCCATCGAAAAAGAATTTGTAACCGATGCGTTACCAGTCAACCTGATCGGCATGAATGCTGTTCAGATGTGTCAGTACATTGAGTTTGTCGCAGACCGCTTACTCAACGAACTGGTTGGCAAAAAAATTTATGGTGCTACCAATCCGTTTGATTTTATGGACATGATCTCTTTACGCGGGAAAACTAATTTTTTTGAAAAACGCGTAGCAGAATATCAAAAAGCAGGTGTGATGAAAAGCACTGAAAAAGAAACTGCACCAAAGTTTTCATTGAACGAAGATTTTTAATACATTCGAAAGCATTTTTTAATCTTTCACCAAACAACCAACTAAGCTAATGCTCGTACTAAAGCGTGACGGACACAGGGAGTCCGTTAAGTTCGACAAAATCACCGCCCGCATCGAAAAACTCTGCTACGGTTTAGATCCCAAGTTTGTCAACCCGGTAGAGGTGGCGATGAAAGTAATCAATGGCCTGTATGATGGCGTGTCCACACAGGAACTTGATAATCTTGCGGCAGAAATTGCTGCTACGATGACCACCCGTCATCCTGATTTTGCAAAACTCGCGGCACGTATCGCAGTTAGCAATTTGCATAAACTTACCAGCAAGTCATTTTCAAATACCATGAAACGGCTCTACACTTATGTAGATCCAAAGACAGGGCAAAATGCCCCACTCATCTCTAAAGAGACATGGAAAGTGATTCATGAAAACGCAGCTGAGCTAGATGACGCGATTATCTATGACCGCGACTTTAGCTACGATTATTTTGGCTTCCGCACATTAGAGAAATCATATCTGATGAAGATCGATGGCAAAGTAGTGGAGCGGCCTCAACATTTATTAATGCGCGTTGCAGTTGGAATTCATGGTGAAGATATTCCTGCCGCAATCGAGACCTACAACCTGCTTTCAGAGAAGTGGTTTACTCACGCTACACCCACCCTCTTCAATGCCGGCACGCCCAAGCCACAACTTTCATCATGCTTCCTGCTTACAATGAAGGATGACAGCATCGATGGCATTTACGACACGTTAAAGCAAACCGCAAAAATTTCCCAGTCTGCCGGTGGCATTGGATTGAGCATTCATAACGTTCGCGCAAAAGGTTCTTATATCAAAGGAACAGGCGGAACATCAAATGGTATTGTACCGATGTTGCGCAATTTTGACATGACTGCCCGCTATGTAGATCAAGGCGGTGGGAAGCGCAAAGGCAGTTTCGCGATCTACCTTGAACCTTGGCATGCTGATATCTTTGATTTTCTCGAACTGAAAAAGAACCACGGTAAAGAAGAAATGCGCGCGCGCGATCTGTTCTATGCCCTTTGGATTCCGGATTTGTTCATGAAGAGAATCGAAAACAATGAGATGTGGTCACTCTTCTGCCCTAATGAAGCTCCAGGCTTGGCAGATTGTTATGGCGATGAATTCGAACGCCTCTACGAAAAATATGAGAAGGAAGGGAAATTCCGTAAGCAAATAAAAGCACAAGATCTTTGGTTTGAAATTCTGGAGGCTCAGATCGAAACAGGTACACCATACATGTTGTACAAAGATGCGGCCAACAAGAAATCAAATCAAAAGCATCTCGGCACGATTAAATCTTCTAACCTGTGCACCGAAATCATCGAGTACACCTCGCCTGACGAAGTAGCCGTGTGTAACCTTGCTTCGATCGCGTTACCAAAATTCGTAACAGAAGAAGGGAAGTTTGATCACCAGAAATTATATGAGATCACAAAGGTTGTAACCCGCAATCTTAACAAAGTGATCGACATCAATTACTATCCGGTTGTTGAAGCCAGAAACAGCAACATGCGCCACCGCCCTATCGGTATTGGTGTACAAGGTTTAGCAGATGCGTTTATTATGTTGCGCATGCCGTTCGACTCTGCTGAAGCACGTGGCTTGAACAAAGACATTCACGAAACGATTTACTTCGCTGCCATGGAAGCTTCGATGGAGCTTGCGAAGCAGCATGGAGCTTACGAAACTTTCAAAGGTTCACCGGTATCAAAAGGAATCTTCCAATTTGATATGTGGGGCGTAACTCCTGACAGCGGTCGTTGGGATTGGGAAAACTTAAAGCGCGAAGTAAAACAACATGGTGTTCGCAATTCTTTGTTGCTTGCACCAATGCCAACGGCTTCCACTTCGCAGATTCTGGGTAACAACGAGTGCTTCGAACCCTATACGTCAAACATTTATACGCGCAGAACTTTGTCAGGCGAATTCATTGTAGCCAACAAACACCTGATGAAAGATTTGATCAGTGCCGGCCTTTGGAGCGAAACCATGCGCCAAAAAATGATTGCTGCAAACGGGTCAATTCAAAACATTGCTGAAATTCCTCAAAACATTAAGGATATCTATAAGACCGTTTGGGAAATTTCGCAGAAGGCAATCATTGACATGAGTGCAGATCGCGGTGCATTCATCTGCCAGTCACAGAGCTTGAACATTCACTTGACCAATCCAAACTTTGGCAAGCTCACTTCGATGCACTTCTATGCATGGAAGAAAGGATTGAAGACAGGTATGTACTACTTGCGCTCAACTGCTGCAGCTGATGCCATCAAGTTTACGCTGGATAAGTCTGCAGTACAACAACCCACAACAGCCGAAGCAAATGCACAGCAGGTTGCTGAGATTGTTGTAACACCCACCGCAGTAAACGAGTCGCAACAGGCTATTCCTTATAGCGGAGTCAGCTACGAACAAAAAATGTCAGACATGGCTTGCTCATTGGATAACCCGGATGCTTGCGAAGCGTGTGGTTCTTAATTCAAAACTATTTCAAAAAGAAAACCCGGTGATAAGCCGGGTTTTTTATTGCGCTTGCCTGTAAAAACTACTGCTTCAACCGCTCCACTTCCACTATAAAATACTTTGTATCGCCTCGCCATGGAACCGCGATGTAGCGCTTCACGAATTTTAAATTCACTCTCTCACCACTCAGCGCAACTTGTTCCAGGTCTTTTATCACTTTCTCCTGATCACTTTCTACGGAAAAATCAAATGACTCAGAAATAGGGCTCGCACCCTTCAGGGCACCAAAAGTTTCAAGATTCAGTTTGCCTTCGTATGTTTTGAAAACAATTCCCTTTTTTGAAATGCGAAGTACCTTGCCCGCCATCACACCTTCTTCAATAGATGCAAAATAAAGAAACGAAAAGACAGCGATACCGATCAACAACAATACCAGTAAAGTTCTTTTTAAAATCTTTCCGGTTGTCTTAATAGCGCGCTGAACAAATGATTCGTTTTCCATTTTTAAAAATTGGCTACACTGTCATGATCTCCACTTCTTTTTTCTTCATCAAAGCATCAATCTTAGCAATGGATTCATCTGTCAGTTTTTGAACAATCTCTTCGGCATTCTTTACATCGTCTTCCGATACGCCTTTTACTTTTTTCAACGATTCGTTGGTGTCTTTGCGAATAGCACGTACACTTACTTTTCCGTGCTCGCACTCCTGACCCACTTGCTTCACCAACTGTTTTCTACGTTCTTCGGTAAGCATCGGAATGTTGATGATTACTTGTTGTCCGTCATTTTGTGGTGTAAGGCCGAGGTTTGCCACCATAATGGCCTTCTCGATTTCCTGGATAAGGCTCTTCTCCCAGGGCTTAATAAAAATGGTCCGCGCCTCAGGAA
>CAZNCO010000448.1:0-4321 GCA_964571345.1 uncultured Ohtaekwangia sp. | reverse complement strand
GTGGATCGGTTTCACCGATGAAGTGGACTCGCCTGCATTCGCTTACGTTTCTAAGCACGCCGTTGAGAAAGCTACCAACACCAGCGGCAGAAGTAAAATGCTGCGAAGCAGTTATGCCGATCGTGCGAAGGACAACGCAGTAACGAAGAACAAGGAGATTGAAAAAATGCTGGAGCGCGAAAACATTTCTGTGAATGCCACTATTTCCGTTTGGCTTTTGCAAAACGCGATTGCAGCACACATGAAAGTGCTCATCAATTCCCTGTTGGCGATGGCCGTTTTGATGGCGATAGTAGGAACACTCGCGCTTCTATCAACAATGAGTATGAATGTGATGGAGCGCACGCGCGAGATAGGAGTGATGCGCGCCATTGGAGCAACTCCAGAAAAAATACGCAGCCTGATTGTATGGGAAGGACTGATTATCGGCACGATAAGTATTTTCATTGCCTTCGCTTTAGCATTGGTTCTTTCCACGTTCATGGGGCGTTTCATCGGTGGTATGGCCTTTCGCACTCCGCTGGCGCTGACCATCTCTGTGTTAGCAATGATTGTCTGGGTAGTGCTGATAGCAGGGGGGGTGTATGTGGCTACTTTATACCCGGCACGCAGAGCAGTGAAATTAACAACACGAGAGGCCCTGAGTTATGAATAAGTTTTTTAATTGCTGCCTGATCACCAACACTGTACGAATTTAACAGGACAGTCTGTACATGTTCGTACAAAAAGGCGCATCTCGTTATCAGAAATTCCTTTTACTGCTGCACGGAAGCCCTTCTTTGCTTGTGGTATGATTTTTAGATCATGTAAAACATGAGCGAAAATGAGAGAGTGAATTGGCAAGGCGTGCTTGTTACGTTGGGTGCTGTTTTGTTTACGTGGCAGCTGCATGAGTTTTTTCATTGGCTTACTGGAGAGCTGCTGGGAAATGAAATGGAGATGACTCTCAATTCGTCTCATCCGCGAAACTGGACATATCTGAAAACCTGGCATGAACTTATTGTTATTTCTGCCGGTCCGTTGATTACGTTGGTGGAGGCTATGATTGTTTTCGTTCTTCTTAAAAGAAACAAAACGATTTTTTTATTTCCGTTCTTGCTTGCATGCCTTTACATGCGGGCTTTGGCGGGCGTGATGAACATCATTCAACCAAATGACGAGGGCCGGCTAAGTCTTGCACTGGGTACAGATGTATTCTTTCTGTCTTTGATCATAACCGGAATATTATTCTACTTCGTGTACGAAACGGTTAAGCGCAGAAGTATTTCACGGAGGCAGATTTTGGTCACCGCATTTTGGATCATGCTCTTTAGTTCGGTCTTGATTTTAAGTGACCAGATTTTTCATCCAGTGATTCTGCGCTAAAACGAAACAACCAGTCCAACACCCACGATAAGCGCGATCATCCAGATGATAAATACAAAGATTAAGAGGCCTGTTCTTCTAATGACAAGAGTTAGCCATGAGCAGTTCATGGCCGTTAGACTAACTTCCTCTACCTAAGTTTAGTTTTGAATACGGAACTTCCTGCCAGTGGTAATTTTTGCAGACAACCGGCTCGCTGCTGCCGTTAAAATTAATTAATGAATCCGCACACTGCTGCCCATATCTTCCAGTGCAATGCCTTTTGTTTCGGGCATCATTCTCCAAACAAACAGCAATTGCAAGGCCATCACAAAGGTGAAGAAGCCGAAGATGGTGGCCCCGCCCAGGCTGTTGGCAAAGAATGGAAATGTCTGTGAGATCAATGCAGCAAAAAACCAATGGGTTAAACTCCCAAACGAAGTGCCGGCTGCACGAACCGAATTAGGAAAAATCTCAGAAACAAAAACCCAGATCACTGAACCTTGCCCCACCGCATGCGCGGCAATAAACAAGAACACGAACCAGGTAATTCCGCTGTCAATTACTCCGGCAAAAGCAAGCGACATTAGCGTGAGCGAAACAAGATAACCGAACGAGCCTATGTATAACAGTGTTCTTCTTCCAAGTCGGTCGATCAGGTACCAGCCCAATACCGTGAAGAGGAAGTTCACGATGCCAATACCCGCACTTGATAAGAAGGCGGCTTCCTTTCCAAGCCCTGCCATTTCAAACACACGCGGTGCAAAGTAGATGATCGCGTTGATGCCGGAGAGCTGATTGAAGAACGCTACTAAAAATGCCAGTAGCAGTGGTTTCGAAAACTTTCCGGAGAACAAAGATTCGCTTTTAGGTTCTTTTGAATTCTTGATTTCATGAATCACTTCGTTGGCATTGGTGCCGCTCAACGTAAAAATCCTTCTTGCTTCCGCTTCGTCATTTTTGTACAGGATAAGCCAGCGCGGACTTTCAGGCGTAATAAGCATCATCAGGGAGAAAAGTAAAGAAGGTACGGCAATCAAACCCAGCATGTAGCGCCAATCATTTTCGCCACCCACACCTTGCAACAAGTAGTTGAAGAGATAGGCAAGCAAAATGCCAGTGACTACATTCAATTGAAATGCAGTACCCATTTTGCCGCGGTGTTTGGGTGGAGCAATTTCGGAAATATAAACCGGGGCCACTACGGAAGAAGCACCAATACTTAAGCCACCCAGGAAGCGGAAGAACATGAACACATACACATCCTGCGCCATCGCGCTGCCGATGGCTGAGATTAGGAAAATCAGACCGATGGAGATGAGCGTTTTCTTACGACCAAATTTATTTGCGGGAATGCTTCCGGCAGCTGCGCCAATGATTGTTCCATATAAGGCGGTGGCAATAGCTGTTCCGTGAAGCCAGTCGCTGAGTTGCCACAGTTCCTGGATGCGTTGTTCTGCACCGGAGATGTTGGCCACATCCATGCCAAAGAGTAAACCACCGAGCGCCACGGTGACGGACCAGAGTACGAGATTTTTGTTCATAGGGAGTAAGGGTTTCCTTGCTTCTCGCTTATTTGCGAAATAAACAAGGTATTCAAATATAATGAATGACGTTGCTATTCACTTCTTCTTTTATTTTAAAATAAACGTGATCATTTATGATAGTAAAAAGCGGTTTTGGGATATTGATAGGTAGTCTTTATCTTGAAATGTAATAACGTGCTATAGGCATGAAGTTCATATGGCGAAGTGTTAGCTGCAAGCGCTAAAAAGATCTACCAATGAAAAGTCAACTTCTAACATTCACGCTGACATTTGTGTTTGGACTCTGCGCTGGACAAGAGCTTAGGGAGTATGTTGGACATTACACATTGAAGAATAGAGTTAAGAAAGACACACTAATCGACAATGAACTAAAAATGAAATTCATTTTGGACTCAGCAAGAATAAATATTACCGCGCAGGATTTTTTGGGAAACAGATTTGGCGAACCGATCCTTGGGGTAATAATAAGATTGAAGAGTATAGAGTGAAGAGACCGACAATTGTCTATTATCAGTTTCAAAAGAACAAGTGGACAAAGCACAAAGAAGTTATTTGGATAAGGTATAACAACACACAATTTGGGACTGTTGACAAATCAACTGGAAAATTCATTTGGATGGGACAAGACTGACGCGCCAGCAGCTAACAAGCGCTTATGCCAGCTGCGGGTGATGTGTTGTTATAAAGTTGACCTTTGAGAAAATTGGAATCAGATTTGACCACCGGACAGCAATTAAAATCAACCTAAAGCGTTTGAATTGGAAGCGTTCAAAATAGAAATACGATGAAGAAACTGCTTTTAATACTGGGATTTATGGTCTCATGTAAATATGATGACATAGCTCCGAATCCTTTGGCAAAACAGATCTCGCAACCACTACTCGTGGGCAGCTGGAAAATGGTAACCAATAATGGAGTTGATGTTTCATTTGACATTGTGGAATCATCTGGCCTGACGTGGACGAAAAGAACAATTCTCACTTATAAAGGCAGGACAACAGTGTTTAACGAAGACGACAGTGCAATGCTCTCACCAATTTATCAGGCAGCGTTGAAGAGCCAGGCTGGCGCATTTGATCTCCAACTTTGGGCTGACCCAAAGTACAATTCAGATTTATCCGATCTGGTGGTTTTCAACGGTCTACAGCCAAATTCTAATTATAGTCAGTTAACAGGAAAATTGGGCCAGGCCAGAGTTTGGGGACTTGATACGACCTACTCTGGTCCACCCTTGCTCGACACTGTAAATTTTAAATCGCTTATTATTATTAACCGGGTGAAGTAAACAACATAAACAAAAATCCACTAGTGAGTCTTTTATAAGGACAGTAGGAAATACAAGTGGAATGGACTGAGTGATATTCATAGATAAAATTGTAAGCTCCCCTAAAGTTCGGCCATTTAAAAGTTGAAAATAAATGTTCAATTTT
>CAZNCO010000447.1:0-4337 GCA_964571345.1 uncultured Ohtaekwangia sp. | reverse complement strand
ATCTTATCCCCAAACAAATAAAAGAACACGGACTATCTTCCTCAGATATCAAGTTTTCGAAGGATGCGGTGTTGAAAGTGATCGAGGCTTATACGCGCGAATCAGGAGTGCGTAACCTGGAAAGAAAAATTGGATCCGTTGTTCGCAACATTGCCAAGTCGAAGGCGATGGAAGAGACAGTAGAGAAAGAAATAACACCCGAAAAAGTAGTAAAGATTTTAGGAGTTGAAATTTTTGATGAAGAACTGTATCAAGGAAACGATATTGCGGGCGTGGTGACAGGCCTAGCCTGGACGCAAGTGGGCGGAGATATTCTTTTTGTTGAGTCCAGTTTGAGTCGTGGAAAAGGCGCACTCACACTGAGCGGCCAGTTGGGTGATGTAATGAAAGAGTCAGCCACCGCTGCCTTGTCTTATTTAAAGGCAAATGCCTCATCACTGGGTATCGATCATCGTGTATTTCAAAACTATGATTTGCATGTTCACGTTCCTGCTGGTGCAGTTCCTAAAGATGGACCATCTGCGGGTATTACTATGTTAACGTCACTTGCTTCGATCTACACTCAGCGAAAAGTAAAAGACAAGCTTGCCATGACTGGCGAGATAACGCTGCGCGGGAAAGTTTTGCCCGTAGGTGGAATCAAAGAGAAGATTCTTGCAGCAAAGCGAAGTGGCATCAAGGAAATTATCATGAGCAACAAGAACAGGAGAGATATAGAGGAGATTGAGAAACAATATGTCAAAGGACTTACATTTCACTACGTTGACACCGTAGATGAAGTCTTGAAGATTGCGTTGCTCAAGGATAAGGTGGCCAAGCCATTGGAGTTTGTAGTTCAGGAGCCAACCGCGGTGCTTCACTCGTAATTTTAAATCGGCAATAAATTTAGTTACATGTTAACGGCTAACTACCTCACACCACAACAGATTGTTCAGGAACTGGATAAGTATATTATTGGTCAAAACGAAGCAAAGCGTAATGTAGCCATCGCACTTCGTAATCGCTGGCGCAGAATGAAAGCGCCTGCTGAAATGAGAAATGAAATCATTCCCAACATTTTGATGATTGGAGCTACTGGTGTTGGTAAAACAGAAATTGCGAGAAGGCTAGCAAAGATTGCAGATGCACCTTTTGTAAAGGTGGAGGCATCTAAGTTTACAGAAGTGGGATATGTGGGACGCGATGTAGAGAGCATGGTACGCGACCTGGTTGAGCAATCTGTGAACATGGTGAAAAGCAAGAAAAAGGAGGAGGTGAAAGAAAAGGCAGCCATTATTGTTGAAGATATTATTTTGGATGCGTTGATCCCACCTTTAAAGAGCCCGACCGGTTTTGCAGTGACTACTCATGATGGTAATGAAACCCCTTCGTCAGATGCAGAACTAAATGAGCGTACGCGTAATCTGTTTCGCGAGAAGATAAAGAATGGTGAGTTAGAAGACCGCAAGATTGAAATCAACATCAAAGGCAGCAATGGCCCGGGGATTGGAATGGTAGGAGCAGGCATGATGGATGAGGTGTCGATGATGAACTTGCAGGAGATGCTCGGAGGCTTGATGCCCAAAAAGCCTAAGAAAAGAAAACTGACCGTGGCGGAGGCCAGGAAAGTTTTATTGGAAGAAGAGGCAACCAAACTCATCGACATGGATGAGGTGAAGGAAGAAGCCATCAGAAGAGCTGAAGATGCCGGAATTATCTTCATTGATGAGATTGATAAAATTGCTTCCGGAAATAAAGGCGGAGGCGGTCCGGATGTAAGCCGAGAAGGTGTGCAGCGCGACCTGCTGCCAATTGTGGAGGGAAGCACTGTTAATACCAAGCATGGCGTAATTAACACGGATCATGTTTTGTTTATTGCGGCCGGAGCGTTTCATGTTTCAAAACCCTCAGACCTTATTCCTGAATTGCAGGGAAGATTTCCGATTCGCGTAGAACTTGAAAACCTGACGAAAGACGATTTCGTCACAATTTTGAAGCAACCTAAAAATGCGTTGATCAAACAATACCAGGCTTTGTTTGGATCAGAAGATGTAAATATTACTTTTGATGACAAGGCTGTGGAAGAAATCGCCAGAGTTGCCTTTGAAATCAATGCCGAAATTGAAAACATTGGTGCGCGAAGGCTTCATACGGTGATGAGTAAATTGCTGAATGAGTTTTTGTTTGATGTGCCCGACAAAATTAACACGGGCTCTACACTATTGATCACAAGTGAGATGGTGAAGGAAAAATTAAGTAACCTGGTTAAGAACAAAGATCTTAGTGAATATATCCTGTGATCTCAAATCTTCAACGGGTAGCACACGTCTCTGTTTGGCTTTTAGCCACATCATTTTTTGCTAATGCTCAATCATCGAATCCTGTCCGCACTAATTATATCAAAGATTTCCCCGATGACTTCTTCATCTGGCCGCTTGTAAAACAGCGAACGACATCTTTTGATATTGCGCTTCAGCGAGACAGAGCGCAGAAGCTAACGTATCGTCCTAATAATGACTATGGTCTTGGAGTAGGAATTTATGCTTTCGGGATTGGTGCCGAGATTACATTTGCTATTCAGCCAAAGCAATCTTCACAAGATATTTATGGGCACACCTCAGCCAGTGATTTGCAGCTCAATTTGATAAGCAAACGCTGGGGCATGGACGTTTTTACCCAACACTATGCAGGGTTCTATGTCAGTGACCCGAATAAGTCTATCCCACCTGGGACACCATATCCCCTGCGTCCCGATATTAGCACGTGGAATACGGGCATCAATGGCATCTACGTTTTTAATAAGAATAAATATTCGTTAAAGGCTGCGTATAACTTTTCAGAGAAGCAAATTAAAAGCGGAGGTTCGTTTATTTTAAGCGGTACTTTAAATACGTTCAGCCTGCGGGCGGACTCGGCAGTGTATGGCGCTAACTATGAAACCATTTTTTTTGGAAGCAATTCCGCGTTTCAAAAATTGGATTACACAACTTTTAGTGTTGCACCGGGTTATGGGCATACGTTTGTAGTGAAAAGTTTCTTTATAAATGCATCTCTCTCAATTGGGCCCGCCAATCATTGGGTTTCATTTCAATCGCACGGAGTGAATTATAACAGTACTACACTTAATAGTTTTCTTGATGCCCGTGTGGCACTTGGCTACAATGGCGACAAATTCTTTACAGGGATTACTTTTATCAGCCAGGCTCGAAATATGAAGTTCCAGCAAGTAGAGTTTACAAACTCAAGCTCAACATTTAAATTTTTGGTGGGTTATCGCTTTCGCGAAAAAGGAATCTTGAAAAAGAATTTGTGGGATATTTTCAAGTAAAAGCAGCAAACTGAATAATGTATTTAAAAAAAACGGCTAAGAAATTCTACAATTTTTTAAGTCTTTGTTCTGCCATCTTCTGGTAGATTTCTGTAGGTCTGTAATCTCCTTTTATACACTTTTCGTAAGCAAGTCTGGCTTTAGTCTTATCTTTTAAATATTCATCTTCAACAATGCCTCTAAAAAAATATCCCGGGCGAGAGTAGTACAAAGATTTTTGATTTATCAGCTGATCTATCAGTGGAAGAGCGATTTCATACATTTTACATCGAATTAAATTGTCGGTGTAGAGCTCTTTGAATTTAATGTTATCTGGAAACTCGGCAACTAGACTTTTACTTATTGGTAAAGCAATAAAGGGTTTATTCTCGAGGTGTAAGTAAATATGTGCGAGGTAAATTTGTGCTTCTATCTTAACAATAGACTCTTTTTCAGTACATTTTTTAAGTAACCTTAGACCTTCCTCCTTATTACCAGAACGGAGTGGTAATAAAATAGCTTTGTAAAAAATACTTTTTTGCTTGTAGTACTCAATGTAGTATTGATAAAGTCCCATAATAAATAAGAACTCTATTTGAGAATTGCTGGAGTTGAAGCCATTTATTATAAGGGGATAGGCTTTTTGTGCAAATTTTAATGCTGCCCAATTTTCTCCAAGCGAAGAATAATATTCCGATAGAAAAAGATAGTTAGATATTTTATAATAAGCGATTTCAGGCGAAATAATTTTTTCCTGTTCAAGGTCGCTAATATTCTTTTGTAATAAATTTCGGTAACTATCCTTTTCGGAGCTAAATGCTATAGGGATATCTTTCCATCTCATGTAAAAAATATCCATTAGTTGGGTCAGGTATTTGTCGCTTTTTTTTAATCTAGCTTGGTGCGGTTTGTAATTTTCAAAATTGAAATTGTAAATCGAGTGCAGTGCATTGAAAATTGTTGTCGAGTCCGAAAGGTTTTTTCCTTGCGGGAAGGCCTGCTCGTGTATTAAAGCAAGGACACAAATTAATATTAAAGACCTCATTATTAC
>CAZNCO010000446.1:0-4338 GCA_964571345.1 uncultured Ohtaekwangia sp. | reverse complement strand
GATTGACACTTCTTCGGTTTCAATTTTATCTAAAGTAACTATCAAGAACAGAAAGAATGGTGCTTCGATGACATATACGTTGGTAAGTGAAGAAGAAGCCGATTTGAAGTCTGGAAAAATCTCAACACAGTCTCCGATTGGTAAGGGCTTGTTGGGAAAGAAGAAAGGCGACAGCGCAAAAATCAAAACGCCAGCAGGAGAGATGGAATTTGAAATCGTTGAAATCTCAGCTTAAATTACGAATGACTAAAAGTATTTTTTCCAGAATTATTGATCGTGAAATTCCTGCCCATGTGGTTGCAGAGGATGATGATTTTATTGCATTTCTTGATATTAATCCACTGGCGATTGGTCATACGTTGATTGTTCCCAAGAAAGAAGTTGATTATTTTTTTGATCTTGACGAGAAGTTACTTTCTTCTTTGATGTTGTTTTCAAAGAAAGTGGCCGGAGCAATCCAGAAAACTGTTAATTGCAAAAGGGTAGGAGTGGCTGTTATTGGATTTGAAGTCCCTCATGCGCATATGCATCTTGTGCCTATGAACACAATGAGTGATATTGATTTTTCAAAACCGAAATTGAAGTTAACAGCTGAGCAGTTTTCCGAAGTGTTAAACGATATTCGTCAGCGCATTAAATAAAATCGATGTCTACATTTAATGGATTTCGCATGAGAAAATCCAGCGCATCTTCAACCGTTAGCCCTTCAAATAGGACTTTGTATAAGCGATCTGTGATCAGTGCGCGGACTTTGTAGTAGTCGGCACATTTTTTTGCGATTCGTACAGTGTTGATTCCTTCAGCCACCTCACTCATATCTCTAATAATATCTGTTAGTTTTTCGCCTTTGGCCAAGCGATAACCAACGGTGAAGTTTCTACTCATGGGGCTGTTGCACGTTGTAACCAAATCGCCAATTCCGGCAAGGCCCAGGAATGCCTTTGTATCTCCACCTAATGCCCGCCCCAAGTACACCATCTCTACTGCACCTCTGCTTATCAATAGTCCTTTTGCATTATCACCAAAGCCTAACCCACTTAATGCACCCGAAGCAATAGCAATGATATTTTTCAGAACACCCGCAATCTCCACGCCAACAATATCATTGTTTTCATATACCTGAAAGCGATCGCTTTTTAATAAACGTTTTCCGGTTTGAATTACTTCCTGAAAGGGGCTTGCGATAACAGTTGCAGCTGGTTGTCGCAAGGCAAGTTCTTTGCTAAGGTTTGGTCCCGCAAGGCAACCAATTCGCACCACTACGCTCTCTTCCCGAATCACCTCGCTCATGGTTTTTACCTGGCTCCGGTTGAGTAATGGAATGGATTCAATGGTTTCGCCCGGAGGAAGTTGTATGTCGAATCCTTTCGTGCCATGAATCAACATATGATATGGCATTAAGAAAGGCGACAACCCTTGCATCATATCGCGAAAATTACTGGAGGGAACCATCGGAAAGATGATTTCGCATTCCTTTGCTAATCGTTCATAGCTGTTGATGGCTTCAATGTGGGCATGGATGGGGTAGCCCCTGGAGGTTCGTTCAAAGTTGATCTTATCGACCTCGACATTGCTGCGCGCGTACAATAACACTTTCCTGTTTTGCGCAAGCATGTTTGCGATGACGGTGCCAAAATTTCCAGAACCAATTACGCCAACAGGCTTATCAGATAAACTGCTCGAGGTCATATCCCACTAGGCGATTATGGTAGTAATAGAGCAAGGAAAGATCCTTTGTAATAATATTTCCTTTTTTATTTTTCATCAGCGGACGATTGAGATGGAATACACCGGTATTTTCGATTCCGCGTTGAATAACGATGTCTGCATTTCCTTTTAGGTGCGAAGCATAATTTATCTTCTTGTTTTCCTTCATCAGGTAAATTTGCTTACGCAGCTTTTTGAATACGTCCTTAAATTCTTCGTAGGGAATTTCCAAATCCTCCTCTGGAACACGAAGTAAGTTGAACAAATCTAGTTGGGGATGCTTTTTTTGCCATATCTCAAAGGCAATAAAGGCCACTAAATGACTGGCAAAAACTCTGTTAATTTTGTGGTACTCATCAACGATTTTCTTGCTGAGCATTCGGGTGTACTCGTCTTCGCGCTGTCGGTCAATGGTGAGTTCACCACTGGATTTGAAGTAGTCTTTTGTATCGATGATTCGCCCATGATTGTCAATACTGTTACCATTTTCATCAACATAATTTCCTAGTACATCCAACCCTGGGCCTATGGAAACTGAAATGGATGACCTATTAGTAAAGAACTTGAACAGGAATTTTATGAGCTGAAAGCTTCCATATTTATCCTGTTCCTGAAAGTATCGGTCCTGGCCTTTTACTTGGAGATAGTCTTCAATCAAATCGGGAGCCTCCAACACAAAATGGTAGTTGAGCGTAACAGGAACCACAAATATCTTTCTTGGCACACCTTCGGTTTTACTGTTGTACAAGCTCCTTTGCGCTTCAATGGCTGTGCTGAGGAGGCCAAGTTTTAGTTGTTTTTCGATCATCCCCGAACGTGACCTGGTGCCTCCTGGAAAGAATAGGCTATGAGCTCCTTTTTGGATGGCAAGGTTGGAGTACATCTTGAGCGTTTCAAGGTAATGCAGGTTCTTTTTCCTTCTGTCTACCTTGTAAGCTCCAAGGCTATTCATGAAATAAGCTATGATCTTTATGTTAAAAAGATTAAGACCTGCCCCATAAATGAACGCAGGTAAGCCCATTGAATGAATCACCCAGCCTATTAAAATTGAATCAAGGTTGCTGAAATGTGTGGGTACCATCACTACGGTTCCTTGCTTGGCTAGCCTACGAATCATCTTCACTTTGCCAACGATGTGAATCTTATCGCGCAATGTATATTGATTGCGGAAGAAAGCGCCAAACTTCTTAACCCGGGCGCCATTCAACAATCGTTGAAACCAGAACTTTACGACCTCCCTGGCAAGGCGGTAACTGGTGGGTTTAAAATTGCCAGCTATTTCAGATGCGTATCGATGAACTATTTTTTCAAGTAAAGAGCTGATAATACGGGTTGCCTCTTCTTCTTTTTTTGTTCCTAAGTCAACTAATTCGGTTTTAATACCAGACCAAAATTGGTTATCGTCTTTTGGATCTACTCTCCACCGGTTTCTCTTTATCCGGTTCTGCTCGCGATAAACAGTGGCTTGCAAGTCTTCTATCAGCTGCTTTTGAGATGGTCTTAACTCTTTAATCCGTTCAATGGATTTTTGCGTAACTTCCTCGATAAACTCCTTGCGGTTTTTGCTTAGCTGGTATACGGGCCAATCGGGAATTCCATCCAAAATTGGCTTGTAAGGGCGATTCTTATTCTTCTTTTCTTCGAGGATTTCCATCAACTTTTATAGACAAACTTTCAAAGGTAATCACTTGAAATCATTGCGCAATAGTTAATTAATTACAAACCGGACCGTGTTAGGGCTTCACTAAAACATCTATTCATCGATTGAAAAACGGCCATCACGTTATTTATAAAATCTTGATTTACAATTTCATCAATATCGTTTTCGGACGAAATATCAAACTCCTGAATTTTGTATGTCTGTTCTAATAGTCCAGCTTCGAATTTGATAAGAAATCTGTTATTCCAATTGAAGACTGTGATCTTTAACTCGGGATGGGGTATTTCTTTAACAACTCTCATGAAGCAAATATGATAAATCGTTTTGAAGTGCCGAGCGTTTTTTCTTCACAACAGATTCTGTTTTAAATAAGTTAAATAAATACCCATTTTTGGCGTTTTAAAGCTGAAAATTCAAAATCATTCCTTCCGAATTGTTTACTTTTGATATGAATTATGATACGATGAATAGAATTTATTGGAGGAGAGTAGTTCTATTTTGCACCGCTTTTTTTTGTTACGTTAATTCGTTTGCCACTCACTTGCGGGCAGGAGAAATAATTTTGGTCAGACAAAGCTGTTCAAATGACATTTACACCATCGTGCTTCATGTATATACAAAGAACAGTTCTACCGTAAAATTTGAAGGCGGCACCTTGAGCTTTGGCGATGGGAGCCCAGATATAACGTTGCCGCGGATTGATAGTCCTGACCCTCGTTTTCAATTGCTGGAGGGCGCAACGGATGTGGGGCAGGTTACCTACACTACTACACATCGATTTCCAGGAAATGGAACTTACATCATTACCTATTTTGAACGAAATCGAAACATCGGGGTATTGAATATCACCAATTCTGTTGATACACCGTTTTTCATCCAAACAGAAGTACGGATCGATAACCTGTTAGGTTGTAATAATACGCCCCGTTTGTTAGTACCGCCAATTGACAGAGGCTGTACAGGAGTAGCAT
>CAZNCO010000445.1:0-4347 GCA_964571345.1 uncultured Ohtaekwangia sp. | reverse complement strand
GGGATGAACTTAATGAACTTGGTTACAATCACATGTTCATGGACATGTTCTCTGCTCTTGAAAGCAAGACACAGCCCAAAGAAACTTTTTACGATGGCTATGTGGTGAACGCGGTTCTTGATGCCGCTTACAAATCCGCGAAATCAAAGCTATGGGAACCTGTGCAATTAGACATCTGGCGAGGACGAACAGGGGTTACAAAAGATAGCCACCTCATTTCGTTTGACGATGATCACTACCTAATTAAAGAGGAAATGACTCACTACGGTACCAGAAAGGTAATTTTGAAAAACAAGACGACCGGTAAGATCTCGGAAAAAGTTTTATAAACATTGATCGGCACATTTTCGGTATTCTTCGTGGGCATTCTCATCGGCTAACACAGAAAGTGATTAATTTGAGTAACAATATCAGGTATCACCAAAAGTCACGTTATTGAGGTTGTGAAAAAGATTTCAAGTTGTCTACTGCTGCTGCTCGCCATGTGGGGTTGCTCTCATGAGCCAGCAATTCCTGCCGACCCAATTGTCAGTTTCTCAAAAGATGTTTCCCCTATTATCCTTAACAATTGTGCTACCGCAGATTGCCATTCGTCCACCGGAAGGCAACATGAACGGCCGCTGGAGACCTACAGTGAGGTAATGAAATACGTAAATGTGACGGGTGTGAACGCCTATACGTGCAGGTTGATGAATGCTCTTACAAGTCTGAATGGCGAAAGCGCGATGCCTCCCAATCAACCGCTGCCGGAAACACAGCTGAAATTAATTTACATCTGGATTCTTCAAGGCGCAAAAGATAATTGAGATGAAGAAAAAAAGTTGGCTGAGTTTTGGACTTTTCACCATGATCGTTGTATTCAACTCCTGTTACTATGATCACTTTGATGCACTCTATCCTTCTGTAGTAATTATTGACGCCTGTGACACTACACGAGCATATACATACACCGCTTCGATCCAATATATCATGGCGGAAAGTTGCATTTCATGTCACAACTCCTCCAGCCAATCCGGAAATATAAATCTTGATAACTATGACGGTGTAGTTTCGCAGATCGCAAATGGGAAATTAGTTGGCACCATTGACCGCGCTTCGGGATATAAAGCAATGCCACCCACCACTTCGCTTCGGCAATGTGAAATAGATAAGATTAAAACATGGATTACAAATGGCTATAAGCAATAGAATAGTTTGGTTTTGCCTTGCTCTGCTTCCATTGAGCGCGCATGCACAAGACGACTTAATGAAAGAACTTGATGCGATGACGGATTCAAAAAAAAATTATTCTATCGCTACCTTTAAAGGGACCCGGGTGGTAAATCTTCATTCTATCGAAACGCTGGGAAAGGGATCTCTTGAATTCAGAATTGCACACCGCTTTGGTCCGGTCTCCTCAGGAGCTAAAAACTTCTATGGCCTGGACGGGCCTGCCACGATTCAATTTCATTTGGATTATTCGGTCACTGACAGACTTACCTTGGGAATAGGACGGAGCTCTTACAAAAAGATGGTTGACGCTTTTGCCAAATACAAATGGCTGCGTCAAACCACTGACAACTCGATGCCAATCACTTTGGGATTTCTGGCGAGTGCAAATGTTATTACAGACGATGATTACACACAAAGTATCACAGGCATCGATCGCTTCGCTACTTTCTCGAATCGAATGGTTTATTTCTTTCAGGTAATGGCTGCCCGAAAGTTCAATTCAAAATTCAGTTTACAGATTGCTCCCGTCCTCGTTCACTACAATATCGTAGACAAACTGAATGACAAAAATGATATCCTTGCGCTCACCGCTTCCGCGAGATATAAATTCACACGCAGCATTGCATTGACAGCCGAATACATTCAGCGCACCTTAAAATATTCTCCCGACTTTGACTCTTATCACAATGTGCTTTCACTTGGCTTTGATATTGAAACTGGCGGCCACGTATTTCAGGTGTTTTTAACGAACGGATACATGATCAATGAAACGGCCGTGATTCCTTACACAGATGGAAGCTGGGGCAAGGGGAACGTTATGCTTGGATTTAATATATCAAGGGCTTTTACGCTGGGGAAGAAAAAGTAGGATTTACTCAAATACAATTACTTCAGCTCCCCGCGGATTAACCAAAAAAGAATTAATTAGATTTTGTACGGTGCGATTATCTCTGCCGGGCTTTACAAAATTGCGTGCCGTTTCAAAATCCGTGATGCTCTCTTGCTTGTCGAAAAATCCAAAGCCAACATAGTTGCCGTTTTCCAAAAGCACCAGCGATTGCTCTTGCGGCTTTCTTCCCGCCCCGATAATAGCCATCGACTCTCCGGCTTCGTAAAAGGAATCAATCGCCTTCTGCACACGCGCATTGTATTTCTTTACAGACTCAATACATTGACAGGCTCCCTTACAAGACCCCGATTGAAAACTATAACACAAGCCCTTCGCCACTTGCAAGCCGCTGAGCTTTGGGCACAACTCAAACTCCTTCACTTTCTCCCACCAGAAATTCCACGCATCACCTTTGTTGCTGAATGTAATTAACGGATGAGTTCCTTTAGCTACAGTATTCACACAAAAACGCAAGTACCCGTTGCGATCTTCATAATCGAAAATTCCCCACTCTTCTGTTTTAAATTTCTGTGCAAGATTATACTTCGGCCACAGCCTTCTTATCTCTTGCGATTCGTGAATGAGAGCAATCAATTCACTTCCGGTCAATTCGTAGGTAATGTGATGAATTTCATTGCGAACGTTGGAGCGATTCCACTCACGCGCTTCACCCGAAAAATGCCCGGCAATTCTCTTTTTGATATTGATCGCCTTGCCCACATAGATCACTTGTGCGTGCGAGTCTAGAAAATAATATACGCCAGTCTTCGCGGGCAATGAATCGTATTCTTCTTTGGGAAGATTGGGCGGAAGAATGGTTTCGCCCGAGTTTCGCTTTAGTGCCTTTTCAATTACTCCTTCATTGTCGCGCTTCAGCAGCAAGTCGAAAATTTTAGCAGTAGCCAACGCATCGCCCCCAGCCCTATGCCGATCCGGAATTTTTATTCCCAAACTTTCGGCCAATCGCCCCAGCCCATAGGAGTGCAACCCCGGAATAATTTTTCTGGAAAGGCGAACAGTACAAAGTTTTTTGGTGTGCCAGGCAATACCGACATCTTCAAATTCCTTTTTCAGGAAACTATAGTCGAAGTGGGCATTATGTGCCACAAATACACGGCCTTCAAGCCAGCCGTATACTTCCTGGGCAATATCTTCAAAAGATGGCGCCTCTTTCACCATTTCATAATTGATTCCCGTAAGCCCTGTGATAAAATAAGGAATGGATCTTCCAGGATTGATCAGTGTTTTATAATGATCGGTAATTTGCAGCCCATTATGATGGTAAATGGCTATTTCTGTAATGCGGTGATTGGCAGCGTGGCCTCCGGTCGTCTCAATATCAACAATCGCGTACATCAGTGGGCAAGATAATCGTGCGGTGCTTCGTTGTAAAGATTTTTGCACTGAAAATTTTACCCGGTTTGCCAATTTATGTTTCCCAAACAGCAGAATTTCAACCCGAATAATTGCTTACCATCGTAAAATTCAACGCGTAGTCGCAAGTGAGAAATGATTTGCCTTGATGTGTGCGTTAAAGCATCACAAACTAACCAAATCTCTTATGACAAATAGAAACATCCTGTTGTTGTCTATGGCTACCACGCTAGGTGCATGCAACTTGCCGAAAGAAAATGCAAGGCTCAAATCACAAGTTGATTCATTAAAGGTTGAACTGGCTACCAGCCAACAGATGGAAACTGCGTTGCAGGACGAGGGGTCACTTATCGACTCGATTGACAATAATCGTCACGTGTTGCGTACGCACATGGTGGAAGGAACTTCTCTGGAAGATTTCAAAACGCGCATGAGCGATATCAATCAATATGTGAAAAATGCCGAACGAAAAATTACATCGCTTGAAAAGTCAATGATGGAATCAAAATCTGCAGGCAAGCAGTATGCTTCATCACTTAAAAAGTTAAAGTCAGAACTCGAAGAACGCAACAAAGAACTGATTGTCTTA
Source organism: uncultured Ohtaekwangia sp. (assembly GCA_964571345.1). GTDB lineage: Bacteria > Bacteroidota > Bacteroidia > Cytophagales > Cyclobacteriaceae > ELB16-189. The sequence goes on along the minus strand of CAZNCO010000445.1, from coordinate 283 downwards.
CAAGAAAAAGTAAGTCAGTTTCAAAATGAAAACAGCAATTTGATTCAAACGGTAAGTTTGCAGAAAGCCGAAATCGAAGACAAGTTAGCTCAAATTGAAGCCAAGACGCGCGAATCTGAAAAGCTGCAGGGTGAAGTTCAACAGTTGATGGCGCAATCTAAGATCGATGAGTCAGAAGCCTATTATGTAAAAGGTACTTTGCTGGAAGAAACCGCTCGCAGAACAAAGTTTGCTCCCCGCAAGAAAAAGGAAACCACGCTAAAGGCTATCGATATGTATGAGC
>CAZNCO010000444.1:0-4354 GCA_964571345.1 uncultured Ohtaekwangia sp. | reverse complement strand
TGTTGATGGAATCCGATTTCATTAAAAACAAATCTGGCCAAGGCGATCAATTCTTGATTAAACTTTATCAAACGCAGAAGCGTGTTTGTAATTGTCTCATATTTTGTGGACGAAGGCTATTTTCAGTCATTAAAATCACGTGACAGAAAGCACGATCTAGTAGTGATTCGGATTACAGATAAACTGGAAACACAACTACCAAAGCTGCGGCGCATTCCGATCCTCGACAAGGAATCTCAGAAGACCATGTGGGTAAATACTTCCTTTGGTGGATTTCGGGAAAAGATTGCTGCTCATAGTACCTCACGTCAGCAAGAATTGGTGGATTTCAGTCGCAAGCATCAAATCAATTTCCTTTCCATCGACACAGATGAAGATTATGTTCCCAAACTCCTTCGTTTGTTCAAAGTCAGAAACAAATCGTTGAAAACTACGTAGGATCTCTCCATGGTGAATTGTGTTGAATTCTTTTCGCTTTATCGTTTAAAAACAGCTGCGCATTATTTGTTCATCATGTGTGCACTGGTATTACTACAGGCCTTGCCTACGCTTGCTCAAGACATACGGGTGCGCGGGCACTTCGAAACCGACAGTGCGCAAATCGGAAAGCCAATCTACTTTTCTCTAACAGCAAAATATCCTTCGCAACAGACGATTCTATTTCCTGACTCAACCTATTCATTCAAACCATTTGAATGGGCCGGAAAAAAATATACGATCACTAAAACAAAAGATGGAATCAGTTATGATAGTGTAACTTACATTTTAAACACGTACGAAATTGATAGCATACAGTATTTAAAACTACCTGTATTTGCTGTTCATCCCAAAGATTGCACGGAGGTATATTCAGAAACAGATACATTGTTCCTTAAGAGGTCCGTTACATTTGTTCCTGATTCACTGAGTATTGACAAGCTTCCGCTGAAAGCCAATACAAGTTACCTTCCAGTCGGTTGGCAACTTAACTACGTGATTGCGGGAATAGTAGTCGCAATTCTCGTCATCTTACTGATTGTTGGGTGGATATTATTCGGCAAAAAGATTAAAAGGTATTTCGCGCTCAAGCGTCTTACCAAAAACTACATAGGTTTTATTGAAAAATACGATCACTCTGTTGATAAACTCAGCACAAACTTTTCTCCGTCCGCGGCTGAAGCAGCACTTGTCCTTTGGAAGAAATATCTGGAGTCGTTAGAGGCAAAACCTTACACAAAATATACCTCAAGGGAAATACGGGAGTTGGCAAAAAATGAAACCCTGGGTATGGCGTTGTCGTCCATCGACCGTATGATCTACGCCAATGTGAACGAGTCCATCAATCCATTTTATAGTCTGAAGGATTACGTTTATCAGCAATTTGAAAAAAAGAAAACGGAATTGATGCATGGATAAATTCAGCGAACCCTGGTATTCATTGGATTGGTTCTATCCGTCAGCTTTTTCAGCCTACACGTGGGAGAATGTTTTATTCCTATACTTTTTAATCGGTGTTCCAGTAGTTTTTGCCATCCGGTGGCTTTCTCGTTATTTTCTGAACCAGAAACTTCCCGTTGCACTCATCAAAAGTGATTTAAAAAGTTCTCCCCTGAACGCGGTACGCTTTCTTCCAGAATTATTATTGATGTGCGTATTGGCCTTAATCTTAGTGGCTTTGGCAAGACCGCAGCGAACAAATGAAAAGGTGGAGCAGTGGACAGAAGGCATTGACATTATGCTTGCCATGGACATTTCTCAATCGATGAAGATTGAAGACTTCAGGCCCAACCGATTAGATGCTGCGAAAAAGGTAGCACATGATTTCATTCAAGGCAGGTTACAAGACCGTATCGGGCTAGTAGTTTTCTCCGGTGATGCATTCTCCCTTGCACCGCTCACTACCGATTATGATTTACTCTACTCCTACCTGAACGACATTTCGTTTGAGATGATTGAATCGAAAGGAACAGCCATCGGAAGCGCCCTGGCAGTTGTTACCAATCGCATGAGTGAGTCAGAATCCAAATCGAAGGTGTGTATTTTATTGAGTGACGGTGACAGCAATGCTGGAAATATAGACCCCATTACTGCTGCAGAATTGGCGGCAGCAAACAACATTAAAATCTATACTATTATTGTCGGCCGCGAAGGTCAAGTTCCTTACGGGAAAGATTTCTTCGGCAGGCCGATGATGACCGACAACACTGTAGATGAAACAACCATGCGAAAAATCGCTAGCATAGGATCGGGAGAATTTTTCCGTGTGGCCGATAATGAAGCACTCAAAAGTGTATTTAAGAAAATTGATCAGTATGAAAAAGCTGAGATCAAAGAGAGCCGCTTCAAAGACACGTCTGACTACTATTATATCTATTTGCAATGGGCCGCATTATTTTTCCTTGCCTGGATGTTCACGAGGCTCACATTTCTCACGAACGTTCTCCAGGATTGATCACCTGACATTTAAGAGAATTAATTAATCAAACAAAGTAAGATTGCCGAACTGGTCAGCAGGTGGCATCGGCAGTAGCAATGAAGGACGATCAAACTCAAGATCATTCAGCTTGGTTGAGACAGAAAAACCATCCCACCACTCAGGCCCAGACGGCACAAGCATAGATAGCAATTCCTCCTCTGAAGTTTCCTTCGACAGCCATTTCCGTTCGGCTTCTTTATCAAACACAATCGGCATGCGCTCATTAGCCATACCTATCAAAGAATTTGCAGCCGCGGTTATAATCGTGAAAGTGTGAAATGACTTACCTTCTTCGTCATCATATTCCTCCCAAATCGCAGGCATCGAGTAAATCGCTTTATCCCTCGGAACAAAGCGCCAGGGGATCAAGGACTTCTTTCCAAATTTCTTCCAAGAATAAAAACCATCGGAAGGCACAAGACAACGGCTTTGAACAAGGTTTTTGCGGAAGGTTGGTTTCTCTCCGATCAATTCAGCCCGCACATTAATGATACGTTCCGCGAGTGCTTTATTTTTAGACCAACCAGGAGGCTGTCCCCAATAGAAAAAAGAAAAACCTTGCGGGGCGTTGTGCGTAAGAACCGGAACCAATTGTGAAGGCGCTACGTTGTACCGAGCCAGAAAGGCCGTGGGCTCGTCAGCTTCAAATCTTTCTGCAAGCTGCCGAGCAGTAACCCCAACCGAAAAACGTTCAATCATATTCCCTGCAAGATAAAACTCAAAGCGCGCTCCTCACTCCAATAATGTCCATTTTTATTAAACGCAGCAAAACCTACATGCCCGCCCCTGTCTGGCTTCTCAAACTTAATGAACGTGTTTTTAAACTCCGAAGGATAACACTCGGGCCCCAAAAAAGGGTCATTGGCTGCATTCACAATCAGGGTTGGAATTTTTATCCCTTCAAGAAAATGAAGTGAACTACAGCGCCCATAGTAATCTATGGCATTTTTGAATCCATGCAGCGGAGCTGTAAAATGGTCATCAAATTCCTGCAGCGTTTTTATTTTCTCTATTCCCGAAATATCCAGTTCGCTCATTACAGAGGCCTTCCACTTTACCTTATGTTTCAGGCTTTTTAAAAAACGACTGGAATAAATGAAATTCGAAGGACGAGAAATACTCCTGCAACTGGAATACAAATCCAAGGGCACAGAAAAAGCCACCGCTCTCTTTATTTCAGGATGTAAATTACCGGATTGTTCTCCCGAGTATTTGATTGTAATATTCCCTCCTAAACTAAATCCAATGAGGCTGATTTCCTTATACCCCAAATCAATTGCGTGCTTCAAAACCACCTCCAGATCATCGGTAGCACCGCTATGGTAAAACCGAAGCTTTCGATTCAGTTCACCGCTACACCCACGATAGTTCCAGGCGAGTACATCGAACCCATTGGCGAAAAAAATACGGGCCATTCCCTTGATATAGGCGCGCTCCGTGTTTCCCTCGAGTCCGTGAGAAATAACAATAAGTTTTTTTGATTTCTGATTTAACCAATCCAGGTCCAGAAAATCCTGATCAGGTGTGGCAATCCGCTCACGGATATAAGGTTGCAAATCAACCCTACGCAGCAAGGCTGGGTAAATAGTTTCAAGATGGGCGTTTAATAAAATTAAGGGTGGCTGATACAAGGCAATAGAAAAAAGTAAATATAAAGAGTTAAGACCGATTGTTAAGGCTAAATGATTTTACGATTTGATTTGGTCGATAAGAAACGCCATCCTTTACTTTATTTTGTTTACCGTAGAAAATGTACTGCTCGCGGGTGATTTCTATAGTGCTTGTAGGTAACTGCAATACTGCTTGGGGGTAAGTGCGATAGTCCATAAAGAAATACTCCGCATGCTTACTGTAGACTGTATGTATGCAAAAAGAAACTGTAGTACTGCTAATGGGTAA
>CAZNCO010000443.1:0-4388 GCA_964571345.1 uncultured Ohtaekwangia sp. | reverse complement strand
CCCCAGATGGCTCCGATGAATAGTACCCGAGATAAGTAAATTTGATGCCTTCTAAAGTACCGTTCATTTGCATGAATAAAATTTTATGGCCGTTCACCATTCTGTATTCTTCTTTAACAATTTCAACATCGGGTGCTGCTTTCTTTGCGTTCTCAAATGCAAGCTTTCGTAAGGTAGGCATCGGAATCTCCACCTTCTCCGTGATCAACATGGCATACGCATCCTTGTTTTTGAGTTGAAACTTAAATTCACGAGCATCCCCCTCCTCCTTTTCGAAACTCCATTTCCTTGGATCTATAAACACAGAAGCGCCAATAACTTTACTTTTGACTGAAAAAGAAGAAGTCGATGGCTTACTAAAAGGCGCAGCATTCAGTTGTATTTCTTTGGACTCATCACCAAGTTTTTTTGCATATTTCCACGTACCATCATCATACAGTATAACCTCGTCTCCATCATTGGTAACTGCGGTTAATTGAGCCTGAGAAGAAACTGAAATAAGTATTAAGAAAAAGATCTTAACGGAATTACTCATGTGCTGCTTAAGATTTTATCATCCAAGATAAAAATAAAATTTGTTGGTAAAAAATCACTAAGATCCCAACCTCTTCCTCCGCTCGTTCTCTACAATCATCACATTTTTTGAAACCACCTGGTAATCGCCTTTTGGTTCGTTCGCAAATGTGATCTGCACCCACTGCTCATTTTGATTGCCTTTAATCACTCGATATTTATGAAGCTGTGAAGCTGTGTCGGCTGAAAATCTTACATATACAAAGGAATGATCTTCCTCCTCCAGCACGGCAGCCAACGGAACAGCCAATTTTGGCGTTTGACTTTCCTTTTTGATGGCCACACAGCGTACGCTCATCTCCGGCAACACCATCTTGCCAGTGGGCGCATGAAATCTAACATGCACCGTTACGGCCTTGGTTTGCGGATCAATGGCTCTTGAAATATGTGCAACCGTGCCTACCACGGACGGATAAGAATGCGTGATAAAGTCGATCTCTACATTTTGACCTTCCGTGATGTTGTCAAGATCTTTATCATACACATACACATCGGCCATCAGTTCATCATTGTTTACGATTTCAGCCAAGGTCATGTCTGTGGTGGCTAGTACACCTAACTGCACTGGTAATTGAAACACATAACCATCAATAGGAGAATAAATCGTAATATTTGTTGCCACCTCCGGATTATTGATAAACTCCTTTGTAAAACCCAAAGACTGAAGTTTGGCTTGCAACGCATTTACTTTGGCGATGGCAGCTTTGTACTTCGCGTCAATGTTTTGAAACTCTACCAGAGCGCCAATTTTATTCTTGATCAACTCCTCCTGTCGTTCATATTCCAGTTTCAGGAAATCGAGTTGACTCTTGGCTTCAAAGTATTGGTTCTGCAATTCAATTACTGCCATGCTGCGTAACGTCATCAAAGGAGTCCCCTTCTTAACAAAATTTCCCTCGGTCACAAATATCTTCTCTACTTTTCCTTCAATATCACTGCTAACCGAAGCACGGTTGTTAGGCATGGCCACTACTTTGCCAGCAAGGTAAATGTTCGATTCAATCAATCTCACTTCAGGTTTCGTAAACTGTACGTCCATCAGTGCAAGCGATTTTTCATCGATCTGTACTGCGTCTGAATCTCCAGCCGTGGAATGGCTCTTTTCTTTCTGCTTCGAACACGAGAGTAACGCGAGTACTGCTATACCATAAACAATATATATTTTCATAAAAATATCTTTCTGTTAGTTTAATATTCTCCTTTCAGGTAAATCAAGTTGATGATCGCCTGATTATAATTCTTAAGTGTCTCCAAATAATTTTGCCGCAGCGTATAAGACAAGTCCAGGTTTTGAATAAACTGATAGTAGTTGATGCTACCCAACCGAAAACTTTCCCTTGACGCGCGAAGTATTTCATTTGCTTCTGCTAGACCTACCGTTTCAAAATAATTCAGGTTATCCTTGTACTGAACATAGTCAGCCTGTGCTTTTGCGTACTCGGTATTAAGCTGATAGCGGGTGAGCTGCTTTTGAGTGCGCGCTATTTCAACCCCTTTCTTTGCCGCATTGATGTTGGCCTGATAAGTCCATTGCCAGATGGGCAGTGTAATACCTAAACGCAAACGCGGCTCCAACGGAGTTTCAGTCGTACCCTGATTTAAAAATCCAACGATGGCACCAGGTATTCTTTTCCTGCGTTCTGTTTTTAAATAATTCAAGCTGTAGCTCTCCTGATGACGGCTGTAGTCCAACAATGGATTATTTACTACGTAGGTTGTGTCAATTGGTGTGATCTCAATCTGATAAGAACTCTTTTTCAATTCGTCAGAAGGTACAAACAACGTGTCGTTAGGACTTCCCAACAGAAGATTGAATTGATATTTCGCATTTCGAAGTTCGGCCCTCGCTACTTTCAAATTGTACAAGATGCGTTTGTATTGCGATTCGCCATTCAATTTTTCAAGTGCGGAGATCTGCCCCACCCGATACCGAATCTCATTCACTTTAATGATATCATCAAATACAGAATCCTGACTCTGTAAAACTTTTGTTTTAATGATCAAGTATTGAAGGAGGTTGTAGGCGGTCCGTACGCGATAGACAAGGTTATTGGCAGAAATTGCCTGCTCTGTTTTTGTGATCTCGATCTTACTGCGCTGGGCCTTTCCTTGCGCTACAAACATACCGGGGTAATCAATCACTTGCAGCACACCGGGGCGCAAATCATGACCGGTAGGTGCTTCAAACAAAAGGTCGGGACGTTGCAAACTAAAAGAGGCAGGTTTCAATGCCACCTGCTGATCAATGCGCTCCTGCGCCAGTGTCACCTCCGGATTCTTCACTTTCGCTATGTTGATGGCGCTATCTAACGAAACTGGCTTAGGCCTTTGGTACGTCTGAGCTGGAACAGTCGTAGTTACCATCAACAACAAGACGGTTGTTACAACCCAATTACCCGGATGAATTTTTCGCTTACGAACAAAGAAGGTATAGATCACCGGAAGAACAAGCAAGGTCAATATCGTGGCGGTGAACAAACCTCCAATCACTACTGTTGCCAAGGGCTTCTGAACCTCTGCACCTGCGCTGGTAGAAAGGGCCATTGGCAGAAAGCCAAGGGCGGCAACCGCGGATGTCATCAGCACCGGACGAAAGCGATCCCGTAAGCCTTGAATCACACGCTCATGCACATCGCTGACACCCAGCTTTTCAAGTTCATTAAAGCGACTGATGATCAAAATTCCATTCAATACAGCGATGCCAAACAAAGCAATGAAACCAACTCCACCTGAAATACTGAAGTTCATCCCACGACTCAATAAGGAGAAGACTCCACCGACCGCGGAGAGCGGCACAACTGAATAAATGAGCAAACTATCTTTCACGTTACCAAACGTGGCGAAAAGCAATCCAAAAATTACTACCAGTGAAACGGGAACTACAATCGCGAGCCGAGCTTTAGCTCTTCGGAAATTCTCGAACTCACCACCAAAGTCGATGGAGTATCCCGCAGGTAATATCACCGACTCATTGATTTTCTTCATGGCATCATTGACTACCGATTCCAGGTCGCGGCCACGTACATTGAAGCCGATATTCATTCTGCGCTGCAAATTTTCATGGCCGATTTCTGAAGGTCCAATTTCTTCCGTGATCTCAGCGAGTTCCTTCAGCGGTATTGGATCATCCTCCTTGTCGTTGATGATCAGGTTGCGGATATTTTCTGCCTTTGCCCGATCATCGCCACCAAGCCTCAGCGTTAAATCGAATCGCTTGTCGTTCTCATAGACAATGCCTGCCGTAGCTCCCGCAAAAGCCGTTTGAATAGCCCGATTAATTTGCGTTACGGTCACCCCATAAGTAGCCATTGCTCTGCGATCATACTTGATGTTAATTTGAGGAAGGCCAAAAATTTTATTTTCCTGTACGTCAACAGCCCCTTGTATGCCTTTCACAATCTTGATGATTTGATTTCCTTTTGATACCATCGTATCCAAACTGGAACCAAAAAGTTTAACCACCACATCCGTGCGGGCGCCACTCATTAACTCATTCACTCTGTTTTCGATGGGCTGTTGAATAGAGTTAACAATACCCGGATATTGTTTTAACATGTCGGCAATTTGATTCACAAGTTCTTCCTGATCATGCGCCTTTTTCCACCGGCTTTTGTCGGAAAGAACGACAACAATTTCCTGGGCTTCCATCGGCATCGGATCTACAGGCACCTCCGAAGTACCAATTTTTGAAACCACTCTTTGCACCTCGTCCGGGTATTCCTTCAGCAACATCGTTTGGATTTTCTTACTGAGTTGGATGGTCTCCGTCATTGAGGTGCCCACGGGCAGATTCGTTTCAATGACAAGGTCACCCT
>CAZNCO010000442.1:0-4393 GCA_964571345.1 uncultured Ohtaekwangia sp. | reverse complement strand
GTATCATGTTATTGAGTCGCTCATTCTTTCGATCGATGATCGGATTTTTCTTGCCTAAAAGGATATTCTGGCGGATGCGCAGCACTCTTTTACGGATGAAAAAGCCAGCAGCCAGAAGCGTTATCGCGAAGAGAATTTGTTGTAGGATTGCCATCTCTCAAAAGTAGGAATTCGTTTGCAATTTATCAGGAGATTGGTTTTTCGCTAAAACCTTTCAGAATTCAGAAAACAAAATTTTCATATTTCTGTATTTGTCTTACTTTTGCGTCCCGCTTGACCAAAAAGCGGCTGTTTTTTACCCGGTGACGTAGCTCAGTTGGTAGAGCAAAGGACTGAAAATCCTTGTGTCGGGGGTTCAATTCCCTCCGTCACCACTTTAAAAATTAAAAAATGCTGACCAAACGGTTGGCATTTCTCTTTTAGAAAGAGATGATTCCTTTCACGTGTTTATCCTTTCCCCGTGAGGTGAAGTCGTCTATCGGATCTCCATCTTCCATTCATCCTTCGTTAATTGTTCGTCTTGCCTAAATGGTGGGTTTATGCTTGCTATATGGCATTGCCTGCCAGGTACCCTGTCGTCCAGGCGGCTTGAAAATTAAACCCGCCCGTTTCGCCATCGATGTTTAAAACCTCTCCGGCAAAGAATAAGCCGGGAACTACTTTACTTTCCATGGTTTCAAGGTTGATTTCTTTTAAATCAACACCACCACAGGTAACAAATTCTTCTTTAAAAGTGGTCTTGCCTTTAATCTGAAAAGGGCAGCGTATCAAACCCTCTTGCAGCTTATTGAGGTTTTTCTGTGGCACTTCTGCCCAAGTTTTAGCTTCCGGAATTTCTGCCAACTCACACAAACGCAGCCAAAGCCGCTGTGGCAGTTTTTGAATTGGGTTGGAAAAGATTTTTTGCTTACCGTGTTTGGTTCGAAGACCAGAAAATGCTTCTCTCAGCCTCTCTTCTGAAAAATTAATCCAATTCACCAAAGCAGTGAATGTATAATTCTGCTGGTACAAATACTCCGCAGCCCACGAAGAAAGTTTTATTACAGCCGGACCACTCAGGCCCCAATGTGTGATTAACAATGGCCCTGTTTCAGAAAATTTCGTTCCGGCAATTTTTACTTCGGCTTCTGGCACGGACAATCCCATCAGGTCAGTGAATTTTTTTTCCGAATCATTGAAGGTGAAAAGCGAAGGAATTGGCTTGACGATTGTGTGACCTAATTTTTTTATCCAATGATAGGCGCCTTCGTTGTTGTAGCCACCAGCAGCGATCAGAACATTTTTCGAATACAGCGTCTCTTCTGCTGTTTCAACTACAAAATCGCTTTCTTTCTTATCGATTCGTTTTACTTCAGCACCGGTTCTGATTTCAATCTTTCGTTTCTCTGCTTCATCTAAAAAACAATTGATGATCGTTTCTGAATTGTCTGTTGCTGGAAACATTCTTCCATCCTCTTCAGCTTTCAACTTAACTCCGTGCTTTTCAAACCAAGCTACTGCTTCAGTCGATCCGAAAGAGCGTAGCAATGATTTCAATTCCCTTTGTCCGCGTGGATAATGTTTTGAAAAAGGCGTTGGCTCAAATTCGTGATGCGTCACATTACATCTGCCGCCACCAGACACTTTCACTTTTGAAAGAAGTTTGGTTGTCTTCTCAAGGATGAGAATGCGAAGTTTCGGATTCTTTTCCGCTGCTGTTATTGCGCCAAAGAATCCGGCAGCGCCACCGCCTATTACGATCAGGTCGTACTGATTACTTTTTTTCAAATGCTCCTTTTCAATTATTCAACCTCAACCACCATTTCAATTTCAACGGCAACATTGTTGGGTAGAATGTACATGCCTACTGCTGAGCGCGCATGTTTTCCTTTGTCGCCAAATACGGCAACCATCAAATCGGAGAACCCATTCATCACCTTAGGTTGATCAGTAAACGTCTCGGTGCAGTTCACCATACCCAGCACTTTCACAATGCGTTTCACTTTGTTGAAATTTCCTATTTCAGCTTTCAATGTTGACAATAGAGCAATGCCTGTTTGTTTGGCAGCATCGTATCCTTGCTCCATTGTCAAATCCTTCCCCACCTTACCAGTTATATTTGAATTATCCGACCGCGTAGGCACATGACCGGCAAAGAAAAGTAAGTTACCCGTGCGAACTACTTTGACATAATTCGCCAGGGGTTTTGAGGGTGTGAATAGCTCAATGCCGAGCTCTTTCAGTTTCTTATCAAAATCAACCTGAGCAAAACCACTTGCCGACATGAGCAGTGTAATAAGGGTCAAACAGAATATTTTCATGATTTAGGATTTAACCGGATTCGTTATTGAAATTTTAAGAATAAGGAATTAAAAAATTATCGCCACGGAAAGAGCAGTTTGAAGCCGCGTTTATTTTTTCCTGCAAGGTCGATAAAACCGCGTGTGCCTTGCAAGTTTCCTTGCATATCCCAGTAATAAAAAGTTCCAAACTTACCGTTGTTGAAGGATTGTGACGTGACATTTCCAATCCAGGTAAAATGGCCAGCAGGTCTTACGTTTACTAGATACTGATCACTTGGAATAAGTGATCTCAGCCGATAGTTCTGTGACTGATCCGCCAAAAGTCCGGGAATAATAGTTTTTTTTGGCTGAGGCCGAGCGGTTTGATTGAGTGTGAAATATTCTTCTGCATGTTTCACTGGCTTTCTGAACTGTGCCTTTGAAACCACTACTGAAAAAATGAACCACGATATCAGGAATATTTTCATCACATTGTTAAGCAATGAAGTTACGACTAAATTCGTGCAAAGAGAAACTATGAAGGAAATATTTAGATGCCAGTGGTGCCTGGGTTTTGATCAATATATCAAATACCATGACGAAGAATGGGGTGTGCCTGTGCACGATGATCACATACATTTTGAATTTCTAATTTTAGAAGGAGCGCAGGCGGGATTAAGTTGGAGCACGATCTTGAAAAAGCGCGAAGGGTATAGAAAGGCATTTGCTGGTTTCGATCCGGTGAAGGTTGCAAAATTTACTGAAAAGAAATTGGAGAAACTTCTTATGGACCCAAGCATCATTCGCAACAGGTTAAAGGTGTATGCGGCCGTGAACAATGCAAAACGTTTTCTGGAAGTGCAAAAAGAATTCGGGTCATTCGATAAATACATCTGGAGTTTTGTGGATGGGAAACCGATCGTGAACCGTTGGAAATCACTCGGCCAAATCAAACCCACTACCAAAGAGTCTGATGCACTGAGTAAAGATTTGATTAAGCGGGGATTCAAGTTTGTAGGTAGCACGGTTATTTACTCGCACATGCAGGCTTGTGGGTTGGTGAATGATCACCTCATTGATTGCTGGCGATTTAAAGAAACAAGTAAACTGAAATGAACAAGCTTAGAATATTTTTCTCGCAAAGACGCAGAGGCGCAAAGATGACGCTGAGCATTTCATTTATTGGGGTTATTCTTTCATTTCAGGGAATTTTCCAATCGATCGAGACCGTAATTCAAAAAGGTCATTAGCTTGCCGTTGTTTCAGTAGCGATGAGCACTGACAGTAATTATGTGGTGACCGGAAGCCGCGATAAATCAGTAAAGCTTTGGGAGTTGAGCACGGGCCGCGAAGTGCGAAGTTTTCTTGGTCACGATTTTTCGGTCACGTCACTCGATGTGAGTCGTGATGGAAAATATTTACTAACCGGTAGCAACGATGAAAGCGTAAAGCTCTGGGAAATGGAGACAGGGAAAGAAATTTTTTCAATCAATCCACCGAAAGATGGCAAGGTGACTATCTATGAATTGAAATCATATCTCGATGATCAGGTGCCGGAGCTTACGCGCAAGCTGAAGGGGAAGCCACATTATCCTTACACCTTTTCACGCGGCCAGGATTTTCCGATTGTGTTTAAGCAGCATTAGATTTCTGAATTACGTTATCTTTTCTTGTAAAAGCAGAAAAATCTGTTTTAATTTTGTAAAAACGTTCTCAAACTATTTTTTAAACTTTATAAAAATGACTGAAGCTAGCTCGGTTAAATTTTATCTGGCCAGATATTTTTTTCTTGCATTAGGATTGCTGCAAGGTCTTGTTGCAACACTTGTACTGGTTCAATTCGGCACATCACCAAAAAATGTTTTTGCTGCTGTTGTGCTGATCACCTTAAGTATGATTTTATTATCTGTGCAATGGGTGGTGGTGACCCATCTGAAGCAGGTTGTTCTCGACAAGAAAAAAATTTCTGTTGTGTTTCCTAACAAAACAAAGCAATACAATTGGGAGGATGTGAAAGAGCTAAAACATCTGACATTCTTAAACATCTATTCAATGAAAATAAAAGGGAAACGAAAACAAATTTACTTTTTGCCTTCTTCTGAAGAGATATCACTGTTCGGCCTGTTCGGGGG
>CAZNCO010000441.1:0-4394 GCA_964571345.1 uncultured Ohtaekwangia sp. | reverse complement strand
TTTATGGAGTATCTGATGCCTTTATCAACGCACGCAAAAGAAAATCTTATAATCTTAAATCATTCAACCGCTGGCAGTATTATGTATTGATCATTGTTGTCTTTTGGTCTGCATCTTTTTTTTTCCAATTAAATGATCTGTCACGCATTCAGAATTTCACAGTACCCACCCCTGCTATGGAAGGAACGCTTTTAACAGGCGATAGAATTACCGCAGGATATAATCGATTTAATACTGTGATCAACCGGAATGATGTTGTGGTCTTTCATGTTCCAGGAATCCGAGAAAATAATTTTGGAGAATTTGACAATAATAAATGGGTTAATTACCCAATACATTTAAAGACTAATTACATTAAGCGATGTGTTGGAGTTCCAGGAGATGTACTTGAAATCAAAAACAATCGTCTGGTAATAAACCAACAAACAGCCAAAATCCCAACAGGACTAAGATTCAGATACCTTGTCAAATCTAAGACAATTATAAACGACCTAAACCTTAAAGGCATTGGCCTAAGCAAAGATGACTATTTGAACCAAGGATACGATTCTGATCAATCAGTTACTTACGATATGTACCTAACTGCTGAACAATTGAAAAAATTGAAAGCCTTTCCTTACATTTCATCGGTTGAAGGAAAAACGTATTCGGGAGGCATGCATTGCTTCCCCTTCTCAAAATATACCGAGAGCTGGACGGGAGAAAACTATGGCCCACTTACCATTCCTAAGAAAGGAATGAAGATTGCCATCAATGACTCTACATTGTCGATTTACGGAACACCATCACCGGGTTTGATCTGAATAGTGATGCCAAAGTTGAAAATGGAAAGCTTCTCTTAAACGGCAAGGAAGTATCCGAATATACCTTCAACCAGGACTACTTCTTCATGATGGGTGATAACCGCGACAACTCACTTGACTCGCGCTATTGGGGATTTGTACCGGAAGATCACATTGTCGGTAAAGGCTTCTTCATCTGGCTTTCGATTGATAAGTACGGAAGCTTCCTGAACAAAATCCGCTGGAAGAGATTCTTTAAGTTGATCGACTAAAAAGACCAAAGCCACAGATAAAAAGATTGCAAAATCTATAAAGCTGTGGCTAACAAATCTAATTCACTTTAACCTCTCCGTCTTTAGTAATCCAGGTCACAGGCGTTACCTGATTGCGCGCAGCGAGATAACGTTGATACGTGTCATTAAATTGACTGCGATGAAATATCGCATCATTATAGTTGCCCAGGATACCTAGGATAAGTTCACAAACTTCACGCACTGCATGGGTTTCTGTGGCGGTGATATAATCTGCAATGCTTCTCTGTTGCGTATACTGCTGTAACAAAGGGGCACCTTCATGTCTTACCTGAAATCGTAACCCGCACCGCTCAGCTACGGCCAGGTCAAGAACATCATCAAATACAAATGCTACTTCTTCAGACTTTAGTTGGTTTGTCGACAGAAAATGTTCAAACGCCAACCTCTTATCCGTGCTCTTGAAATAGATTCCATGGAAGCATTCGCGATTGCCCAGGAAAGCCGCTGCAGGGTTTTCTTCTCCGGTGAGGATGGCTACTTTAGGCATAGAATTGTTCTTCAGGAAATAGCCGAAGCGCAGCATGTTGGTGCCCATGGCATCTACTTCGCTGAAAGGGCTTCCTCCCTGCGCTGACTTCATTCCATCGTTAAACACTCCATCCCAGTCAAAGATGAATGCTTTGATATTGGAAAGCTTAGATTCGATCTCAGCAAAAGGGCGACAAAAGATGCCGCCCCGTTGTGTAAAAATATGTTCTACGTTCATCTCAGCCTGAGCTTGTCGAAGGCTTAATCAATTTCCATATCCTGGATATCCAGCATGCCTACTGGCTTACCATTATCCGTAACCAGGATGGTATCCACTTTTGATTTCTTGAAAATCTCAGAAGCATCATACAGCAAAGAGTTTGCTTCTACAGCGATTGGTGCATTGTATTTGAAATCACCAATCTTGTGATTCAACACATCGCGGCCTTCTGCCTGAATTTTTCTGCGCAACTCTCCGTCCGTAAATACTCCCAGCGCAGAGCCATCTGCTTTCGTAACAGTAACAGCTCCAAAGCCGTACTCCGTCATCTTCACAATGGCATCCGCAAGGGATGTATCAGCAGACACGATCGGGTTCACTTTGTTGATCGCATCTTTTACTTTTACCGTCATCAGGCGAGTGTGCTCAATGAATTGCTGAGTGCCTAATGACGTGAAATTATTCTCCGTTAATACTTTCATTAGTTTCCAGGGAACTGTGATCGTATGAACACCAATGTTAAGAGCATTGCGAACGTGCTCCACATTGCGAACAGATGAAAACATCACTTTGGTGTCATACCCGTAATGATCCACGGCAAATACACATTGCTCAACCAGGTCAAGTGCATCATGACCTTGATCTTGCAAACGGCCCACCAGCGGGCACACATACGTAGCGCCTGCCTGCATAGCCATATAAGCCTGCTGTAAGGTGTAGATCAGGTGAACATTCACCAGCAGCCCTTCTCTTCTCAATAGGTTACAAGCCTTTACACCTTCCAGGGAAACCGGAATCTTAAAAACCGTTTTCTTAGGATCGAGACCAAGATCCAATTGTCTCTTCGCTTCTTTCAGCACATCTTCTGCCTTGTCGCCCAACGCCTCAATCTGAAGCACCGGCACAATTTTAGAAAGCTTTACGATCAAGCCATCCACATCGGTAACACCGCCACGGTGCATAAACGTAGGTGTAGTGGTCAATCCATTCAGGAAGCCAAGTTGAAATGCCTCTTCAATTTCTTTAAGATCGGCTGAATCGAGGTATAATTCCATAAGTATTTAGTTCAGTTTAAAATTTCACAAATGTAATAACTAAGCGGCAAGCTACAAGCTAACGTTCTTTAGCAGATGAACAGCGTTTTACTTTAAGATCACTTCGCGCTGGCGGTATTTCACTTCTATCTCGTGAAGCTCAATCAATGGCTTCAGGAATTCCTCAAGATCATATACGCAGAGCTGGCTGGCGGCATCGCACAAAGCCTTCTCAGGCTCGGGATGTGTTTCGATGAATACACCATCTACACCCGCAGCCACACCTGAGCGGGACAATACGGGGAGGAACTCTCTTGCACCACCTTTCGCATCGGCACTAGGAATACCATACTTACGAATGCTGTGCGTGATATCAAATACAACCGGGTAACCAATCTTGCTCATATGGTAGAAGCTTCTTGGGTCAACAATCAGATCGTTGTATCCAAAAGTATATCCACGCTCTGTCAAAATGATTTGGTCGTTTCCAGCTTCCTCACACTTCGTTACCGGGTGCTTCATGTTGTCAGGAGCAAGAAACTGTCCGTGCTTGATGTTAATCACGCGGCCAGTCTTCGCAGCAGCCACCATCAAGGCAGTCTGCATACAAAGATATGCCGGAATCTGAAGCACATCTACCACAGGTGCTGCCGCAGCTGCCTGATCAGGATAATGGATATCGGTAAGAACGGTGAAACCAAATTGTTCTTTCACCTTGGCGAGCATCTTCACACCGGCATCAAGACCAGGGCCATTGTAGTATTTCAAACTACTGCGGTTGTCTTTTTGAAAAGACGACTTGTAGATAATTTTAATTTTCATGCGCTCAGAAACTTCTTTCAGCTTCTCAGCAGTCTTCATCATAATGCTTTCCTCTTCGATCACACACGGACCAGAGATCACAAACAATTCATCAGCCCCACACTCGATGTCTCCTACTCGTACAATTTTCTTGCTCATATCTTTTTAATTTTATTTTACCTAAACCTTTACTTCATCCTAACATTCGGAAGGATAAGAATTCTTAAAAACTTTACAAAGTTATTGACTTATTTAAATTATTACTGTTTAATTTTGCAGAAACAAAACAACTGAATGCCTTTTATCTAACTTCTTCAAACCACTACGCGAATTGGAAAAAGAATTCAATACATCCGAAACGAGCAACTTCTTTGCTTATTTCCTTAGCCAACCGGCTTTGCTAGAACGACCCACTACTGCCTGTCGCATGAGCAGGCGCCCGCATAGGCGGATCCGAATCTGATACCCATTTCTTAATTAAGAAGGAAAAAGCGTGATGCCAAGGGTATTGCGCTCTTTGTGCTTGTTCACACATTTTCTGATTCATTCATTTAAAACTGAAAAATAAATTGGACCTAAATATTATTGTGCGTGAAGCTACGGCTGCGGATGCGCACTATTCGGAGACAATAACCAACGAGATGGCTGAGTCCGCCAAGGCACGGGGTACCGGCAATGCCAAGCGGTCGCCAGATTATGTAAAAATGAAAATGGAGGAGGGCAAAGCGGTAATTGCATTGACCCCTTCCGGGGAGTGGGTTGGCTTCTGCTACAT
>CAZNCO010000440.1:0-4403 GCA_964571345.1 uncultured Ohtaekwangia sp. | reverse complement strand
ATACTGTACCATTAACCCTTCAGCTCAAACAGTACAAAGACAAACCAGATGAGGGCCTCTTCAAAGTTCCTGCGTGGTTTAAGAACTAGCAAAGTCGATTTTAAAAAATCTGTCAGAATACTCATTGATGATTGCTGCGTTGTAATGCAAAACATTCAATAAATTCGGTGTGTTTTGGGTGTTCAAACAACAACTAACATCACTATGAAAAAAGAAATCGATTATGTTCTCCACCCCATCGGTTTTATAAAGTCACCGATCAAATTGCGCGAGGATGCACCGAGCCAGGGCGATGAGGGCGCACCCGATGCATGGATCATCGTAAACAAAGATGTGGCTTCTGGGCTGGATGGAATTCACATTGGTGATGAAATAATTATTCTCACCTGGTTTCATCTATCCAGCCGCGATGTTCTGAAGCTGCATCCGCGATGGGATGAAAACAATCCGCTCACGGGGGTATTTGCTACCCGTTCCCCCGATCGACCTAATCCAATCGGCCTGCACCAGGCCAAGGTGATCGAACGAAATGAGAACCGCTTAAAGGTTACGGCACTGGAAGCCATTGACGGAACCCCCGTAATTGACATAAAACCCGTGATTTAGAATTCCAAGTAAGTTTTTCAATCGTTTTTCACTCACAATTCTAACCATAAATGTTTTTAAGCTACGCGGTTAAAGCTTAATTTCGTACCCCCTAAAAATATAAGTTCTATGATTAGCAGGCGGATTGCGTTAAAACAGTTAGCGATTATCGGTGCGGGAGCGGCTTTGGTCTCTTCTTGCTTGCGCAACAAAAACAAAAATTCAAAGCTCTTCAAAAAACTTAACATAACGGAAGAGCAGGAAAAGTTGATGACCTCTATCGCAGAAACGTTGCTTCCTAAGTCTAGTACACCAGGAGCCGTTGATGTATCTGCATCTCAATTCACGGCCAAAATGGTTGATGATTGTTTGTCTACAAGCGATCAGGCAAAATGGATGAACGGGATGAATAAATTCTACGAACTGGTGTCTACAAAAAACAGCAATCCATTTTCTGAGTGGAGCGCAGGTGATCGCGAAAAACTTTTGACCGACTTTGAAGAAAAGAAAATTGAGGGCGAAGAGATAAATTACTTTTATAAAACCGTGAGAAGGTTTTCACTTCAGGCTTATACCTCGTCTGAATACTTCATGACTACTGTTCAAAATTATAAAATGCTTCCGGGAAAATTCAAAGGTTGTGTGCCGATGACAAACCCTTCTTAAACTTTTAATCATGGCGAATATTCTAGATTCTGTAAAAGATCGCACATTTGATGCAATCGTTATTGGCTCGGGCATGAGCGGTGGCTGGGCTGCCAAAGAACTTACCGAAAAAGGGTTAAAGACACTGGTATTGGAGCGTGGTCGCGATGTAAAGCATTTGAAGGACTACCCCACCACCAACATGTTGCCGTGGGAGTTTGAGCACCGCGGAGAAATTCCCAATACGATCAAAGAACAAAACCCGGTAGTGAGCAAGTGCTATGCCTTTCGCGAAGATGCCATGCATTTTTTTGTAAAAGACAAGGAGCATCCTTACATCCAGGAAAAGCCATTTGACTGGATCCGTGGTTACCAGGTAGGTGGTAAGTCTCTTTTGTGGGCGCGCCAAACGCAACGCTGGAGCGATTTTGATTTTGAAGGACCTGCACGCGATGGCTTCGCTGTCGATTGGCCAATACGTTACAAAGATCTTGCGCCTTGGTATAGTTACGTAGAAAAATTTGCCGGTATCTCCGGAAACAAAGATGGTCTGGCTGAACTTCCTGACGGGGAATTTTTGCCCCCGTTGGAATTAAGTTGTGTAGAAAATTACTTTAAAGACTTCATCTCCAAAAACTATAAAGATCGCCATGTAATCTATGCACGTTGTGCGCACCTCACCGAGCCTCAACAAATTCATTTGGATCAAGGACGTGCACAATGTCAAAACAGAAACTTGTGCCAGCGCGGTTGTCCGTTTGGTGGTTATTTTAGCAGCAACTCATCTACCCTGCCGTGGGCAATGAAAACAGGGAATCTTACTCTCCGCCCTTTTTCGGTAGTGCACTCCATTATCTATGACGAAGAAAAGGGAAGGGCCGCAGGCGTGAGAGTGATTGACGCACAAACGAAAGAGACAATTGAATACTATGCCAAAGTAATTTTTGTAAACGCCTCTGCATTTAATACAAACCTTATATTACTCAACTCCACATCCAAACGTTTCCCGACTGGCTTGGGTAACGACAGCGGAGTACTTGGAAAATATGTGGCGTTTCATAATTATCGTGCACACATCTCCGGACAATATGAAGGGTTTGCCGACACCATTACAGAAGGAGGCAGGCCAACTTCGGCATACATTCCCCGATTCAGAAATGTGCGTAAACAAGAAACAGATTTTCTAAGAGGTTATGCTTCCGGTTTTCATGCTGGGAGATATGCTGGCCATTCGTGGGATGGCGTGGGTGAGACATTGAAAAAAAATCTTTCTGAATCAAAATATGGGCCTTGGTTTGTTGGCTCGCACATGATGGGCGAAACCATTCCGAAAGAAACGAACAAGCTTACGCTCAGCAATCAAAAAGATGAATGGGGTATTCCACAACTTTCCATCGATATCAGTTACGATGACAACGATGAGAAAATGACAAAGGATTTTATCGAGCAGCTTACGGAGATGTATACCAAAGCAGGTTTCACCAACATTCATGCAGAAGACAGCAAGCAAGCTCCCGGCCTCGACATTCACGAAATGGGCGGTGTGCGCATGGGCAATGATCCAAAAACTTCAATGCTCAACAAATGGAACCAGATGCATGCATGCAAAAATGTTTTTGTCACAGACGGAGCCTGTATGACTTCTACTTCCACACAAAACCCATCGCTTACCTATATGGCTTTTGCGGCACGTTCTGCAGACTATGCCGTGAGCGAAATGAAGAAAGGGAATATTTAGTTTGAAGCTTGTAGTCTAGGTTAGCCAAGCACATCAGGAACCCAGTGAACATATTTATGCACCTTGTCATAGCCTAAAAAGATGATAAGGTTAACAGGTATTTGATACAAGAAAGCAACAGCAACTACTAATGCCGATCGGATGATCAGCCAAACCTTGTTGCCGTCCATGATTTGCACATACACAAAAATGTTGTAGACTATAATAGCTATCGAATAAACGAGAATAATGCTCACCTTCGCACCAGGAAAAATTTCCAACAGCGGAACAAGGGCAAGTAAGAAGAACAACTGCTGAGCTGTGATAAATGTGTTGATGATCAGACTCTCCGCAAAATTATACCTCCGATACATCAGCAACGACCAGGATGCAAAAGTAAAAACGGGAATAGTAGCAATGTTTAATAAAGTAGCTTCCTCCTCTGCAAATCTGAAAAAATTCTCCAGGTAAGTAAGATGCTCTTGCACAAGGAAGCCGGCAAGCAGACTATCCATGTCATCAATGTTGGTGTATTCGTTGTAGAAAAATTTATAGCGAAGTGAAAAAACAACCACCAATGCACCCATCAGGATCAGGTATTTGAAGGGTGGATATAAATACAACCGTTGCCCGTTGATCACCTTCTGGATGGCTTCGCCTGGTCGTAGTGTTAGCTCGCGGATTGTGTGCGGAAGTCCTTTCTTCTCCACATGTAAAGCTGAAAGAAATAAATCAGAAATCATTCCGTGAAGGGTGTACTTCACATCTGTTACCTTTTGACCACAATGACCACAGTAATTGTGAGCAATATCGTTCGAGCAATTTGGGCAAATCATCTCTGTGAATTTTGCCCAAAGATGGATTTTAACGCCTTATAGCATTGTAAGAAATCTGACCGATGAAACTTTTTTTATGGTTCTTATAACACGGCCGCTACAGGAGTGCTCTTCTTAAATACTTCCCGGGATATTTTCTTCTGTTCAGTCATTATTTCCTTTAGAGGTAAACCAAGCACTTCATGATAAATTCTATAAATCATCTTCCATTCTTTTTCGTCCATGAAGCCGTCCGAATTTGCAATCACACACAACCACGCAATGCACTGAACCTGTTCACTACGGGAAAGGGCCTTCATTTTTTCCATTGCCTCTAAAAACAAAAGATGCCTTGGCACAGCTTCCAGAAGTTTTATTTGGGCCAGGAAAAAATCATCATCAATACCAACCATGGTAGCCATTTTTCGGCCAAATAAGATTTCTTCCTCATCTACTTTTCCATCTACCCAGATTAAGATCGCGTAAAGTCGGGTGAGCGCCTCTTGTAAGTTATTTGCATTCATGCTTTGCAGGCTGATGAAAATTGTGCCAAAAATTATTTCCGGCTAGTTGAATTAAAATCACAGAATGACTTGTTTGTTAGTTCCAATTTGGGAGGATCATTCCAAATTCACTATACC
>CAZNCO010000439.1:0-4453 GCA_964571345.1 uncultured Ohtaekwangia sp. | reverse complement strand
CTCTTCAGGTTTGCGCCTGTGATTTTCGTAAAGTTAAGGTTCAGTTTTTCCAGGTTGACGAATTCAGAAATTACATCTAAGTCTTTGTCGGTTGCTGGCATTTTGGAGAGACTGAGTTCAACCAATTGCTTTTTTATTTCCTTCAGTTCTTGAAGAGATTCCGATTTGTATGTTTCGGCAATAAAAAAATCAGCACGCAAAGCTGGGCTATTCTTGTACAAAGGAAACACCACACGGAAAGGTGTATTCAATTTTTCAATTGTAGAAGCAGAAGCTGGCTCAAATGAATAGGTTACTTCTTTTTTTGGAACAATTGCCTTTCTTAAACCTAAAATCCGAAGGGAATCGTCTGATGGAAGGTCAGCAAGTTTTCTTTCAAAGGAGGCTCCTGATTTTATCCAGGCAGAAAGAACTTTTTTTTCATCATCGGTTAATTGTGGTTTGCCTTCAGGCGGCATATGATCATCATGGTCAAGCGGAAGAAAGATATTCTGGATCATGCGGCTTTGCTTGACATCGCCAGCAACAAAAGCATCACCATGTTCACCACCTTTTAAAAATTTTTCAGGAGAAGTCATGATCAACTTTCCCTTTGCTTTGGAATCGTTGTGACAAGAGAAGCATTTCTTTTCCAAAATTGGAACTACAGCCACTGCATAAGCGGATTCCTTAGTAGGATCGGCAAGTGGTATCTCTATATGGAGAGGAGCAAAAACATATCCTTTGCCATGAGTAAGTTCTCCACCCGTATGCCCCACCACAATCACCTGCGCGGACAACACAACAAATGCTACAACCATCAGGGCCGGCTCCAATATTTTCATTTGCATCAGAATCAATGCTCCATAGCAAATAAAATTGAAAATTACTGCCGACCACTTATGATATGAAATCGATTCATAATCTCCTTGGTGAGAAAGAAACAATCCGAAGATTGCGGCTATCACAGCGGACAATGAAGTAAGTAATAAGACAAAAAATAAAATTTTGTGATATGCTTTCTTCTTAAACTGCTTTTTAAAAAGTAAGAGAATTAAAAACAGCGAAATAAATCCTATTGGCAAGTGCACCACAGCCGGGTGCAAACGGCCTGCCACCTCCAACCAGAGCGGTAACTGAATTTTATTTTCAAAAACTAAAAGGAAGACAAGAAGAATTTGTAAAGCAAAAAGCAGATTGAGAAGAAATCGGTTCGAGTTCGTCATTCACTAAAATTCATGATTGATAGTCTACTCATGCAATGAGGCCATTCACCACTTTGCCCGCCACATCAGTGAGGCGATACCTGCGGCCAAGATGCTTATAGGTGAGTTGTTCATGATTCAAACCCATTAAGTGGAGCACGGTTGCATGAAAATCATTTACGTGAACTGGGTCTTTTATAATATTATAACCAAACTCATCTGTCTCGCCATATACACCAGGTTTCACGCCACCACCAGCAATCCAAATGGAGTACGCACGAGGATGATGATCACGTCCATAATTATCTTTTGTCAAACCGCCTTGGCAATAGTTGGTACGGCCAAATTCTCCTCCCCAGATCACGAGTGTTTCATCAAGTAATCCGCGTTGTTTAAGATCCATGATTAATCCAGCGGTTGCCCGATCTACATCTTGAGCTTGCAGCGGCATTTCACCTACCATGTTTCCATGTTGGTCCCAACCTTGGTGATACAATTGAACAAAGCGAACACCTGCCTCCGAAAGTTTTCGCGCAAGCAAGCAATTAGCGGCATAAGTTCCTGGTGTTAGGCAATCCGCTCCATACATTTTAATGATAGAGTCTGGTTCCTTAGAAAGATCGGTAAGCTCTGGAACTGCAAGCTGCATGCGGTAAGCCATTTCATATTGTTGCACACGTGCTTGCGTTTCAGGATCGTTAAATTCTTTGTAGTTGATATCATTCAATTGCGAAAGATGATCCAGCATAGCCCTTGTGTCGTTGCGATCACGTCCTTCAGGATCTTTTAAATACAATACCCTTTCTTCGCTACTACTGAATTGAACCCCTTGGTGAATACTATCCAGAAATCCGTTTGTCCATAATTTTGAATAGACACCTTGTCCGTTTCCGCGGCCGCGTGAGAGTAAGACACAGAAAGCCGGAAGGTTTTTGTTTTCACTTCCCAAACCATAACTCAGCCAAGCGCCCATACTTGGGCGATTGCCTTGCTGCGCTCCAGTTTGCATGAACGTGAGAGCTGGATCATGATTGATGGCTTCAGTGTGCATGGTTTTAATAATGCACAGATCATCTACTACACGGGCAATGTTTGGAAACAGTTCACTAATCCACGCCCCACTCTGTCCGTATTGCTGAAAAGAAAATTTTGAACCTACCAAAGGGAACTTCGCCTGACCACTCGTCATCCCAGTAAGTCGTTGACCCATTCGGATGGATGCAGGTAACTCCTCGCCCGTCATTTTAACGAGCAGCGGTTTATAGTCAAAACTTTCTAATTGTGAAGGGGCTCCGTTCTGAAAAAGGTAAATAACACGCTTAGCCTTGGGAGCAAAATGAGGTAAACCTGTCTGCGGAATTTCCTCCTTGCCTTTTTTAAATAAATCTGGGATTAACAGTGAACCGAGTGCAACGGACCCAATACCCAGCGCTGCTTTTCCAAGAAAATGCCTGCGCGTTATATGAAACCGATGATCTACAAATTCTTTAGCCATCTGAAAACCTTACGGTGAAGGTAATCAGAATAACACGAAAAGAACAACTAATTCATCAAAGTCTCGGCCACGTTGTCACCAATCTTTCCGGTAAGTTCATCGGTGGGTAAGTCGTTTACATCCTTACCGAACGGGTCTTCAATTTCTTCCGCAATTAATTCTACACTTAGAATGACGAAAGAAATCAGGATGACAATTGGAATAGTGATGTACTCCGTTTGAGTTACAAAGCCGAACGGCAATGTAATCAGATAAATAAAAATAAATTTTTTGATGTACATCGAATATGAATAGGGAATCGGAGTATTTTTTATTCGCTCACACGCTCCTAAGATATCAGTAAACTCCTTCAGTTCTTTATCCAGAATAAGAAGCTGGTCACCAGAAATGATTTTACTCTGGTACAGCTCATTTACTTTTTGATACAGAATAGACATCATTCTGTTGGGTATATGACGAACGCTATGCAATTCCTTTTTGAGGGCCTCGTCTTTTATTTCCAATTTATCAACATTTAAAGTGCCGCGTAAATGTTCCTTCAGAGCAAAAGGAAAATTATAAATCATGTGAGAAAAATATTCTCTATTCTGCCGATCGCCAACGGGAAGAAAAGCATTGATCTTGTAGGCCAGATTTCGTGTGTTGTTCACCATTGCTCCCCAAAGCTTTCGCCCCTCCCACCAGCGATCATAGGCAGAGTTGGTGCGAAACACGAGAAACAAACCGAGCACAATCCCCAGAAGGGAGTGCATCGAGATTGTGCTATGAAAATCTTTTTCATGAAGATGAAACACATCCAGTACCAGGTAGCACACCAAAGCGGTGAAGCCCGTCATAAATAAAAGTACGGGACGCAATGTTTTGATTACTTGTCTGCTATACGAATGATAGATCAGTGAGAACCATGCCTTCGGGTTGTATTGAATCATGTGTTATTGTTTGGGCATCAAGTCAACGTGATTGATCGGGATGAGATTCACATTGAATTTTTTAATGATGGTTGACATGATCGGATCATTTTTTATTTTTTGCAGGATGCGAGCAGTCTGTGTACGGTCATAACCCATCACCATCTGATCTGTAAGTCCAAGGCCTGCTACACTGAAATAAAATCCAGCGATAACATACGGCCCGAAAGGAGTTTGCGGAATATCAAAAGAACTTCCGGTAATATTGAAAACTGTATTCGGTAAGTATTCACCATTGTTTTCAACGCCTTTCAGATGAAGATAATAATCAGCTGCATATAAGCGTGAAGATTGGCGCGGATCGCTCATGCAAAGCAGTCCGGCCAAGGGCTTTTGTTTTTGCGATTGAAGAATCAATGCTTCTGTTGAACCGCGATCGTTTTTTGCTTTCTCGCGTATGCGCTTCTGCATGATATCCCAAAAGGGAACTGCAGGCTCACCGTCATCGACTCGAATTAGTGAATGAATCGAATAATCAAGAATACCACAAGTAATCTGAATGTTTAACATTTTCAAATCAGGATCATTGTCGATCGCTTTTTCTAAAACAGTTCTTTGATGGCGAGGATGTGTGCGCAGCAAGTCAATGCTTTTTATCCAATCACCCGCCAGATAACCATCGTATGCGTAATGTTCTTTCAGCAATAATTTGAGCTTGGTGTCATTGTCAATTATTACTTTTTCACCGCGGATATTTACTTCGAGCTTTTCGGTAACGATCATACGTTCAATTTCAACTGCCACCTGCGATGCCTTTAACATACCGCAGTTGAGTGGCGAACCGTCCACAATGGTGAGATCATGCA
>CAZNCO010000438.1:0-4455 GCA_964571345.1 uncultured Ohtaekwangia sp. | reverse complement strand
TTAATGTACTCGTCAATTTTCCCGCTTTGCTTTTTAATATCTAATAGTGATTGGCGGGTAATCTCCAGTGAGGCCTTCTTCGCGTTTAGATTTTTGTATTCATTCGTCTTGTCGATCTTGGTAATTTCCTTTGAGCGCACCGTTCCGATTTTCAAAACCTCTGCATAAAGGGAGTCAAATTTTTCAGGAGGCGTTCCAATCAGAAAATGAATGCTACGGTTACCTGTACGCCCCGCGTTTTGTTCATACTGAATAATTGCGTTGAATTTTTTGATCGTTGATCTCACCCGTTGCTCGTCCTTTTCAAACTCCTTTGTGCGTGTTCTGACCGTTGCTGTCTTTTCATATTTCTGGTTCACGTCAAATTCATGTGGCTGAGCAGCTGCATTGGCACCAATGGATTCTAATCTTTTAAATTTATAATTGTCGCTCGCATAGTTCTTCTTTAGCTGAACTTCTTCGTTGTCCGAAAAGAAATTTGAGAAATCCTCTTCCTGCAACTCGTTCAAGCCCGTGGTGTAGCCATAGATAAAACGAAAAATGAAGAGGATAAAGAAGCCAATGATTAAAACACCGATGGTACGTATCAGACGAGTTTTAAAAGATGTTTTCATTCGTTAAAAATACGAATTCAAATAAATCATCTTGTCAATTTCACCCTCACGGCACTAAGACCTTTTGGGCCTTGCTCCACTTCAAAGGTTACTTTGTCGTTTTCCTTAATGGGCTCTGTCAGGGCATTAACATGAACAAAAATGCTTTCCTGCGATTGCATATCTTTGATGAATCCGTAGCCTTTGGATTCATTGAAGAAGGTAACTTTCCCTTTGCGGAAAGCGTCAGCCGGATTTTCTTTCACATTGTTACGTGCACCGAGAACGATGTCTTCTACGTTAATCGCTTTTCTTTTCAGAGGATCTGGGGGCGTTGAGGTGATGTTTCCGTATTCATCCACATATGCCATCATGTCTTCCAGGCTCTGACCAGTTTTTGCATTGGCTTTGCGCTCCTCTTTACGCTCTTCTTTTTCTTTTCTTTTTTGAAGTTTCTTTTTCTCCGTTTCCTTTTTGCTGAATGTTTCCTGGGATTTGGCCATAATAATTTGATTGTTCTTTTTGATTAGTTGTAAACTTTAAATAGAGCTGAACCCGATTAGTATTTCAGCAACGCGGAAAGGCACAAAGTTATGAAATCCTTTGAGGTGAATGGGTATATTCTTCTTTTTGAATTTTTTTATTGCAACCCGACTCCCCAAAAATTCAGAACTTTCTTGGGCACTTTAAAGTACCATGGCAGATCATTTCTGAAAAGTTGGTAGATAGGGTAGCTATTAGCCCCAAAGCTTAATTTGAAATCATCAATACTGTCTACGGCACGGGTGCCAAGGTCAAATATTTCATAATTGGATGTTGAATACTTTTTTATAATATGATCGGTCAGTAAGGTCATTCCATTTAGCCTCCTGCCTTCTTGCGTGCTTGTTGAAGCGAGAGAATAAATTGTAGTTCCAAACTTGCCTATTAGTGTTCCGGCAATTGACTTTCCCTCAAATTCCGAAAAATAAATTTCAGCTTGACCTTTAGTGATCAACTGCATCCACAATTTTTTCATTTGAGTGCTTTGCGTTAAACTTAATGAACCAATACGAGGGACGGTATGCTCTTCGTGAAGAGAAAAAAATAATTCGACATCTGAAGACAAAACTATTTTTTGTGAGCTCTTGATGGTTTGTTTTAGTCTCATTTTTCGGTGGCGAGAATATCCACTTAGAAGATCTTTGTAATCCTGATGCAAATTAATCTCAAGCCCCTGCCAACTCGTATGTTTGTAGCCTGACCAATCTGAAACCTCAATTTCTTTATAAAACAGTTTTGGTACGTATTTAAACGTTCTTAAATGTTTCTGAAGAGCCTGGATAAAAGAGTTTGTATCATATTGATTGGAGATAGTTAACACAGAGAGGTAGCAAATCAGGGGAGATTGATAAATAAATTTCATTCCTGCTTTTATTCGGTAGGGGGTAACAGCGGCACACAGGTATTCTCCATTTATTTCATGCACAAAGCCTTCCCAATGTCCTTCACAAAACGACATATAATCATACGTCATATATATCGATCCATTAGATGACTTAAGAACAAGAGAATCCCATCGTTCTTTATCTATTTGTTGAGAAGGTAGAATTTTAATCTCGCTCATGAAGTATAGCGCATGAACAAAAGTAGCAACTATTAATGTTTAAATTTTTTTGAAAGGCGTGAATGTTATCATGAAATATCTCGCCCTTTAGTTTTGGCTCCGAAATGATAAGACTATCTTGCGCGTTATGAATTTCAGCATCGTTCATCAGCGACTTCGGGGCTTGGTTTTAATACTCAGACGCAAACTTTCACCGCAGCAGTTTTTTATCCTGTCTAGTGTAGTGGTGGCACTTTCTTCGGGGGTTGTTTCATTGTTGTTGAAATCATTAGTGCATTTCATTGGTCATCAGGTAGCGCACTATTCTCAGGTTAACCATGTGTTGTGGATGTTCACTTTTCTCCCGCTTATCGGGATATTATTGACCGTATTTTATGTTCAACGGTTTTTAAAAGATCCTCTACTTAAAGGCAGCGCAGAAATAAAATATTTCATCGCCAGGCATTCCAGTGTATTGCCGAAGAGTCAGATGTACAGTCATGTCATAAGTTCTGCCCTTACGGTTGGACTTGGGGGATCAACCGGGCTGGAGAGTCCTATTGTGAGTACCGGCTCTGCTATTGGTTCCAACTTCGGAAAAGTTTATGCTTTTGGCTACAAAGAGCGCACGGTGTTGCTTGCATGTGGAGTAGCAGCTGGGATTGCCGCAGTGTTTAATGCACCTATCGCGGGAGTTTTATTCGCCATTGAGGCAGTGCTTACGGATATCAGCATCACTGCATTTATTCCTCTGATTATAGCTGCAGCCACCGGAGCCCTGCTTTCAAAAATTATTTTGCAGGAAGGAGTGGTGATGAGCTTTACTCTTCGCCAACCTTTTAATTATCACAACGTGCCTTTCTATGTACTGCTCGGAATAGCTTGCGGTGTGTTTTCCCTGTATCACGCAAAAATTTATACCTGGACGGAACACCTCGCTCAAAAAATGAAGAGCCCATGGCTGAAAGCAATTGTGTTTGGCCTTGCTTTGGCGATTTTGATTTCGTTTTTCCCCACGCTATTTGGCGAAGGCTATATCACTATAAAACTACTTGCAGATATGAAGCCGCAAGCTTTGGTAGAAGGAAGTTTGATCGAGGGTTGGATAAAAAATGATTTTGCCGTTTTGATTTTCATTACTCTTGTCATGCTTGCTAAATCTTTTGCAGCCGGCTTTACGCTCGCAGGCGGAGGTAATGGCGGTAATTTTGGCCCTTCACTTTTTTTAGGCGCATATCTGGGTTTCGCTTTTGCGCGGTTGATTAATATATCGGGGTTCTCAAATTTGCCCGAAACAAATTTCATACTGGTAGCAATGGCTGGTTTGCTCAGTGGAGTTTTTTATGCACCGCTTACCGCGATATTCCTTATAGCAGAAATAACCGGTGGCTATGAATTAATGATTCCGCTTATGATTGTGTCCGCATTGAGCCTTGTGGTTGTGAGGTATTTCAAGCCGCTGTCAATGGAGGCCGTGAAACTGGCAACTAAGTTGAAGCATTCTGTGGAAACAAAAGATCAATTTCTCTTGAGCAAACTGGAATTGGGTAAGCTTATTGAAAGAGATTTTGCCGTTCTTCATCCTGATGAAACTCTTGGGCAGTTGGTGGATGCAATTTCAAGAACTAAAAGAAACACCTTTCCCGTTATAGATAAAGAGGAGCGCTTGATGGGTATTGTCCACCTGGACAATGTGCGCACAACCATCTTCCAGTTTGAACTTCATGATTCCGTAAAGGTCAAAGACCTGATGACCGCACCACAAGAAACAATTTCTATGAGTGACACTGTTCACCAGGTATTGAAAAAATTTGATGAAGCTCATCAATGGAACTTGCCAGTTGTGGAGGGAGGAAAGTATGTTGGTTTCGTGAGTAAATCCAGCATCCTGTCAAAGTACAGGGAAGAGCTTTTGCATACCTTCTGATTGTTCACGCAAAAAATCAGTTTGGAATGTTTTAATTAACAAACGATCTTTAACGGCCTTTTTGTTTAAACACGAATTCAAAATACTATGCAATACAACGTTACGGTAATTGGTTCAGGTCCTGGTGGATATGTAGCGGCTATTCGCTGCGCACAACTTGGTTTTAAAACTGCTATCATTGAAAAGTATGATACTCTTGGAGGCACGTGCCTGAATGTAGGCTGCATTCCCTCGAAGGCGTTGCTTGACTCAACGGAACATTTTCATAACGCAGCCCATACCTTCAAGGAACATGGTATCGAAATACCAGAGCCTAAAGCAAACATCGCGCAGATGATTAAGCGTAAGGG
>CAZNCO010000437.1:0-4457 GCA_964571345.1 uncultured Ohtaekwangia sp. | reverse complement strand
ACACTATAGAGTGTATCCGAGCTTTTTACTTCATACAAAGTCTCCATCTCAACTTTTGTAACTTCCTGTTTTGTAGTGGATTCGATAACATCTGTTGAAGTCTTTTTCAATCTTAACTCCTGACCTGGTTTGAGCGGCTCATTTCCAGTTAATTGGTTGACAGCCATCAGATCTGCGACTGGCATCGAATAGGTTTGGGCAATGGAATAGAGCGTCTCTCCGCTCTTCACGAAATGAGTTGCAGAGGAACTGTCAGACTTGATCGTTTTTTTAATTTCAGGTGTAAGTTTTTCTACTGCTGGCTCTGTCGCAGTAAGAATGCTACTGGCAGCTGGCTTAAGAGCCCAGGAAAAAGTATCATTACTAAGCTCAGCTACCTCAGTTGATTCTTCTGCTGCTTCTAATGTATTGACTTCATTTGTTGCCGAAGGGTTGAGTCTTACATAAGTTCCGTTAGTCAATGTTCGCTCATGAAGGTCTGGGTTGAGTTTAAGCAAGCTTTTCATTCTTACACCAAACTGCTGACTAATGGTCCAAAGATCATCGCCCATTTTGGTACGAATAGAGGGGAGGCTTGAACTCTTTTTCTTTTTATGTAAAAAATAGAATTCGCCTGCCTTTATGGGATGGTCGATCGAAATTTCATTGTATTTCAGTAAAGACGAAAGGCTGATATTTGCACGTTGAGCTAAAGCCGAAACAGTTTCTCCTTTCATGGCCAGGATTGCCTCCACTCCGTTGATTTCCTTTCGCTCGTCACGGATGACCACAGGTTCTTTTTTAGGTGTCGCTTTGGATGCCTTGTCTGAAGAGAGTACCAGATTATTAAAGTCACTCATTAAACTATTTCCATTAGGAACCAGTAGAAAGTAAGTTTTGTCTCCGGGAATGGTTCCTTTCCTGATCCACTTGTTGTACTCTTTCAGCAGATCTGGTTCCACCGATAGCTCTCCTGCCACGTCTTTGATATGTTTTTCTGTAGATGTTTCGTATAAGCCGACCTTTGTGGCGGGCTTCCCATCGAGCGCACCTTCAAATGCTACCTTGTGGGCAAGAAATCTTTTTACATACCAATATGTGTCGCTGGTGATTTCCATGTGACTAACACCGTTGAATTGGTCGCCCAAAACTTTGATTACACCACCTGCACCCATTTGATAAGACTGTAATGCCAGTACCCAGTTGTTGAAATTGTAGTTGTTCATCTTAAGGTATTTGGCAGCGCCACGCGAGGCTGATACGATGTTCATCCGTTCGTCAATTTCTGAATCAACACGCATGCCCATTTGAATGGCTGTAAAATCTTTAAATTGCCAGAACCCAACGGCATTGGAAGTGGAAACGGCATCGGGCACCAATGCACTTTCTTGCAGGGCAAGAAATTTGAAATCTTCCGGCAACCGTTCTTCTTTAAAAATTTTTTCAATGATGGGGAAGTAGGTGCGAGCTCGTTCTACTTTCATGTCGAAGTATTTGCCTGGGCGGGCCAGAGCATCTACATCTTTTTGAATTTCTCTTCTTGCATCATCGCGGATTGTTAATGATACACCAGCGAAATTCATTTTGTGGGGCACAACGGGAGCCTGTACGTATGAGGCAGCGGCTCCGCAAAAAATAAGCGCGGCTGCAAAAAATCTCATGGAAACAAAGGTAGGTGAAATTCCAATAATATTAAGCATATCAGGCACATTAGAAACATAAAGAACGAGCAGATGGTAAAGTGAATTTTGGCATATCTACCGAAGTCACGTTTTAGTTTCAGATTTTACGACAAAAGAATAAGTCGTTATTCCAGTGTCTTTCTTGATTCTGTTGATTAGCTGTTTCCTATTTTGTACGTGATCCCTCCACGACCTTCAAAATATTCATTAATCCTTTCTGCAGCTTTTCGGTTTTGTCCCAATTGTAGCCTATGCGGAAATGGCGGTCGTCTTCTTCAAACCAACCGCCACGGCCTACGTACGTGCCGTATTGATGAAGGAGATCATGATGGAATTTTTTTAAGTCAACATTTATCGCGGGCTTGATGCGCGGAAAACATACACAGCCACCTTTCGGCTCCACCCATTCAAGTATATTTTGGCTGGCGATGAAGTTTTTGAGGATCGAAAAGTTCTTTTCAATACTGGCACGAATGGGAGCGAAGTGCTGTTCTTTTTTGCTGAGATATTGAAATGCAATGCCTTCATCTACTATCGAGTTGGTGATGAATATTTGCTCTTTCGCAGCAAGAAAAGTCTCCATCAATTTTTTGTTTTGACAGACCAACCACCCGATGCGTATACCGGGCAGCCCATATGCTTTAGACATGGATGACACGCTGATGACTCGATCCGACATTGAAGCAGCTACGGGGAGTTTTTCAACAAACGACATCTCCCGATAAGTTTCATCCATCAACAGATACGTACCTTTCTTCTCAATGATGCCAATGATTTGTCTCAACATTCCTTCCTCAATCATCACACCAGTGGGGTTGTGTGGGTAGGTGAGGCTCACTAGCCTGGTGTCTTTAGTGATGAGGCGATCCAGTTCTTCCAAATCCAGGCTGTACTTCTTTTCAAAACTCAGATTCAAAAATGAAAGGTTGGCGCCAATCATCCGCGGGGTTTCAATATTGGTGGCATAATTAGTTTTCATGATCACTGCATGATCGCCTTTGTCGAGCAGAGAAGTAGCAATGATGAATAACGCAGAAGCTGCACCTGACGTAGTTAGGACATTTTCGGGTGATAGCCCAGCACCTCGTGAAATCATTTCACGAAGGTGCGGCAGCCCTAGGTGATCGCCATAAAAGAGCGTGATGTTGCTTAGATCAATGCCGAGATCATTTAGCTTTTGATCGGTGACAGAACTTTCTGAAAGATTGCAGTCGATCTTGTCATAACCAAAGCCTTCGGGAGCTTCGATCTCAATAGGCATGCGATGGTATTTCATGGCGTCTGTTTTACTTGAAAAATAAGGACTATTTTTCGTACTTCAATTTTTGATCGCATCCATGAGGCAACGTCTGATTTGGCTTTTGATTTTGTGCAGTTTGACTTCAAGGGCTCAACTCAGGGATTTTAAAGGGTATGTCATGGACGCTGTCAATTACAAACCTTTAGCCAATGTTGCTGTTACCGTTGACTCAATCGATTGGACATTTACGGATCGTGAAGGAATGTTTCATCTGAAGCTTAACGATAGCCGGAAGATGATTTTGTTTTCGTGTATCGGCTACGGGACAGATCGTGTTGAAATTCCGGCAGACCGAATTGGATTTAAAATTCAACTTCAAAGAGAATACATATCCATTGAACGAACGGAGATTGATTCCCTCCATCACACGTTACAGAAAAATAGTTCAGGAAATCATTCTGATCAACCGCCAGCGAGAAACGATATTGTAATGGACGCGGAATATCCCGGAGGCATAAAATACTTTCAGTTTGATCTGTCGAGCGTGATCAGAAGAGATAGCGTAAACGCTAGTCGCTTGTTGAAGGACAAACTCGTGGAGGTTAATTTTGAGGTGGATGCCTTGGGAAAGATGATCGTTGAAAGCCAACGCATTGATTCGGTCTCACGGCAAGTGCAGAAATGGCTTGATCAATTAAAAAGTTGGGAACCGGCCATTCAGAATCGAGTTTATGTCTCCCAGTACTTCAAAATGTTGCTC
Source organism: uncultured Ohtaekwangia sp. (assembly GCA_964571345.1). Taxonomy (GTDB): domain Bacteria; phylum Bacteroidota; class Bacteroidia; order Cytophagales; family Cyclobacteriaceae; genus ELB16-189. The sequence goes on along the minus strand of CAZNCO010000437.1, from coordinate 796 downwards.
ACATGGCCCGAGCGGTCTGGCAATGTCATAGAGGACCCCGTATTTGTGGTTGTTGAAGAACCAGCGATGCCAAAAGGAGGTATGATCGTGTTTTATGAGTTTGTTGGAGAAAATCTCCGGTATCCAATAGAAGCAATTAAGAAGGGAATTGTGGGGAAGGTGTTAATTGAATTTATCGTGGAAACATCCGGTAAAATTTCGCATGTAAAAGTAATTAAAGGAATAGGTGGAGGTTGTGATCAAGAGGCTGCTCGCGTAGTAAGTCAGTCTCCCGTTTGGAGGCCAGGCCTTCATAGAGGAAAAGCTGTCAGGCAAAAGATGATTATTCCAATTTCATTTAATCAAGGCACAAGGAAGTGGAGGATAAATTAAATCTTTCTCATCATCAGGATCCCATCGCGGATTGGTAGCAAAATATTTTCGACTCTAGTATCGTTGTGCACTTTGTCGTTGAAAGTGAGAATAGCTTGCGTGTCTTTGTCTGGCTTGGGCTGAACCACTTTTCCGCTCCACAGAACATTGTCGGCTAAAATAATTCCACCAGGTCTCACTTTGTCGATCACCAAATCAAAATATGCCGAATAATTCTCTTTGTCGGCATCAATAAAGACGAGGTCAAATTCTGTGTGTAGGTTTGGAATAATTTTGCGTGCATCGCCAATCCTGAAATCAATTTTGTTTGTTAACCGCGCTTCGGAGAAATAAGAATCGACTCTCGTCTTCAACTCTTCATTGATGTCGATGGTGATGAGCTTTCCATCTGGCTGCAGACCTTCCGCGAGGCATATCGCGGAGT
>CAZNCO010000436.1:0-4457 GCA_964571345.1 uncultured Ohtaekwangia sp. | reverse complement strand
TTCCAAAACAGGGGCTGCAATTACAATTACAAAAACTAAAAATAGAGGTTTCTCTCTCACCTGATCAAAAGTTTGCAAAATGCCTTTTGGCATTGGGAACAAACCGGTTATAGGTTCAATAGCAATTTGGAAACATAAAATCGTTATGCATGAAATCAACAAAAGCCCAACTTCAATTCTTCCTGTTTTAATTGAATAATCGTTCCTGATTTTCATCCCAGCTATGAGAGTGAGTGAAAAAGAAATCAAATAAACAGACCACGTACCTGTAGTTTCTTTTATAGATATGAAAGGCATCACAACCAAGGCAGCAATGATGGCAAACAAAAATAAGATTGATATTAATCCGAGGGATTGAAGGTAAGTAGGATAAGCTTTCTGTTCCATCCGAAAAGTTTTCAAGACGATCAAAAATAGCAATAAATTGATTTTCTATTTTTGCGAACAATTTTGGATGAACTTCTTCGATCAGCAATCAATTTTCTTCACTGCTCTCGATTATCCGATGAGCTATCTTGAGTTCTTCGGAACGATCGCAGGCGCCATTGCGGTGTGGCTGTCGGCAAAAGCAAATGTTTGGAGCTGGCCGATCGGTATCATCAATGTGGTACTGCTCTTCTTTTTATTCTTTCAAATCCAGCTCTACCCAGATATGTTTCTGCAAATCTTTTTCTTCATCACCAATATTCTCGGCTGGTGGCGGTGGACGCATCCGAAACCTGGTGAAGAAGACAAAAAAGATGAATTGAAAATTAGTTTGATGTCGCCACCTTGGTTGGGGTTAACAGCTGCAATCACAATAGTTGGAACGATCATTAGCGGGATGCTTGCCGGAAATCTTCACCTTTGGTTTCCTTCCATCTTCACACAGAAAAGTGCTTTCCCTTTCGCTGATTCCTTTGTCACTGTGTTGAGTATACTTGCACAGTATTGGATGCTCCAGAAAAAAGTGGAGTGCTGGGCCATGTGGATCATTGCAGATATAATCGCTACGTATTTATACTTTGTGAAAGAAGTAAAATTTCTCGGTCTCGAATACCTAGTGTTTTGTTTCATCGCTGCGATGGGATTGTATAATTGGTGGAGAGAATTCAAATCATATCAAACAATTAAAGCGTGACGCGAGGTGTTATCATTGGAAAATTTTTACCCATTCACTGCGGTCATATCGCGATGATTGAATTTGCTTTGCAGCATTGCGATGAACTTATTGTCTCGATGAGTTATACGCCAGATGATCCGATCGAAGCGCAACTTCGATTCAGCTGGATCAAAGAAATTTTTAAAAATGAGCCGCGCATTATCCCTCAAATTATTGCCGATGATTTTGATGATGAAAAATTGCCTCTGGGCGAACGAACTAACCATTGGGCAAGCGTTCTCAAAAAAGTCTATCCGAAAGCAGACGTAATTATAAGTTCAGAAGAATATGGAATTCCTCTTGCTCAGCACATGGGGGCTCGACATATTTCCTTTGATCCGGATCGAAAGAAATTTCCGGTCTCTGCATCACTTATTCGTCAGCAACCTTTTAAGTTCTGGGAATTTATTCCTGAAATAGTGAGGCCGTATTTTGTGAAGAAGATTTGTTTCTATGGTCCTGAGAGTACCGGCAAATCTACCATGGCGAAAGAGATGGCAAAGGTTTATAAAACCGAGTATGTGCCGGAAGTTGCTCGCGAACTGATTACCTCGAATGAATTTTCTTTGGACGACATCATTCGCATCGGTCATGCCCAAACTAATCGCGTAAAAGAAAAAGTCAAAACCGCCAACAAAATTCTTTTCTGCGACACGGACCTCATCACCACAGAAATCTATTCGCAATATTATCTAAAACAAATTCCTACGGTACTTTTTGAATTGGAGAAAGAAATAATCTACGATAAATATTTTCTTTTCGACATCGATGTGGAGTGGGTGGAGGACGGGTTGCGCGATCTTGGAAATCAGCGGCAACAAATGTTGGATGTTTTCAGACTGGAATTAGAGAAGAGACAAATTCCTTTCACATGGGTGCGCGGCAATTATGATCAGCGCAGGGCCATCATCCAAAAAGAAATTAATCAGCTTTTAAATCCTTCCATCCAGAAATAGTTCTTGTTTCAAAAGGTTCTCCTTAAATTCACTGCGTGAACAAAAAAATTCTCTTTGCAGGCTTTGCACTTGCCGCCATTTTCGCTGCACTCTATTTCTTCATGCCTTCACAAAAGATCTACTTCAACACACAAGTCAAACCGATTCTCAATAAGAAATGTATCACGTGCCACGGGGGTGTGAAGCGTGAGTCCAATTTCAGCTTACTCTTTCGCGAAGATGCTCTGGCTGTTGCTGAGTCAGGAAAAAAGGCAATTGTTCCTGGCGATGCTGATCACAGCGAATTGATTCATCGCATCCTGTCCAACGATCCGGAAGAAAGAATGCCGTATAAGAAGGAGCCATTGGCCGAAGAGGAAATTCAAATTTTGAAAGAATGGATCAACCAAGGCGCTGAGTGGGGCAATCACTGGGCGTATGTAAAGGTGGAACCACAAGAAATTCCAACCTCATCCTGGGGTGAAAATGAAATTGACAAATTCATTTTTCAGAAAATGAATGAGGCTGATTTAAAACCTTCACCGGAAGCAATGAAAGAAGTTCTATTGAGACGTGCATCGCTGGATGTCACCGGGCTTCCGCCAAATGAAACTTTGATCAATATGTTCTTGAAAGACAGTTCAGCAGCTTCTTATGAAAAATTGATTGATCAGCTTCTTGCGTCCCCTCATTTTGGTGAGCGGTGGACTTCTGTGTGGATGGACCTTGCGCGCTATGCTGATACAAAAGGCTATGAGCGTGATGACAGCCGCACCATCTGGCGTTACCGCGATTGGCTGATCAAAGCATTTAACACAGACATGCCTTATGATCAGTTTTTGAAAGAACAACTGGCCGGTGATCTTTTTCAAAATCCAACCGATGAGCAACTTATTGCAACAGCCTTTCATCGCAATACATTAACAAACGATGAAGGTGGAACCGAGAATGAAGAGTTTCGTGTCTCTGCGGTGCTCGATCGCGTAAACACAACCTGGGAAGCCCTGATGGGAACTACGTTTGCCTGCGTGCAATGTCATAGTCATCCGTATGATCCGTTTCGTCATGAAGAGTATTATAAGTTCATGGCGTTTTTCAATAACACCCGCGATGAAGACACCTATGCGGATTATCCCTTGCTTCGCCATCTTGAAAAAAAAGACAGCACCGAACTGATTTCAATCACACAATGGATTTCAGAAAATGTTTCGCCTCAAAAATCAAAAGAGCTAAATCAATTTGTAAAAACGTGGCAGCCGGCTACTAACTCATTGCTTGCTGATCAATTTGTGAACAGTGAATTAAGCGATACAAAGTGGCTCGTGTTCCGTAATCACGCATTGTGCAGGCTTGCAAATATTGATCTCGAAGGGAAGGAACAACTGATTTTCCGATATCAGAATTACAAACCTGGTGGCGTGTGGACGATTCACCTCGATCAGCCGAACGGAAAAATTCTCAAAACATTCGCAGCTACCCAGAAAACAAAAGGTTGGGAATTCGCGCGCATAGATTTTACAAAACAATCTGGTGTGCATGATCTTTATTTCACGTATGAAAATCCTGCGATCAAAACTGCCGAAGAAAACGGAATGCTCTTCGATTGGTTTTATTTTACGTCTGACCTGGAAAGACTAAATGCAACTGTATATCAATCTTTCTGGAGGTTAATAAACAAAGAGGTTGAGACAACTCCGGTGATGCTGGAAAATCCTGATGACATGAAACGCAAGTCGCAGGTATTTGAACGAGGCAACTGGCTGGTGAAGGGAAAAGAAGTATCTCCAGATGTTCCTCATTCGTTAAATCCCCTTCCAAAGGATGCTCCAAAAAATCGTCTTGGCCTGGCCCTTTGGATGACATCAAAGGATCATCCGCTTACATCACGCACAATTGTTAACAGAGTGTGGGAACAACTTTTTGGAACAGGCCTCGCGGAAACGTTGGAAGACCTCGGCACGCAAGGAGTTCCACCCACGCATCGCGAATTGCTAGATCATCTCGCTTACAAACTCATGAACGATTACAAATGGAGCTTGAAAACATTGATCAAGGAAATTATGATGTCGGCTACCTATAGGCAAAGTTCTATCGTGACGAAAGAGAAACTCAAGAAAGATCCTTACAATAAATTTTATGCGCGTGCTCCGCGTGTGCGATTAAGTGGTGAGCAAGTTCGCGATCAGGCTTTGGCCGCCAGCGGGCTGCTCTCAGAAAAAATATTTGGTCCAAGTGTGATGCCCTTTCAACCCGAAGGTATCTGGCTCTCACCTTGGAACGGTGCTAGTTGGAAAAAAAGCAAAGGCGAAGATCAGTATCGCAGATCTCTTTACACGTATTGGAAGCGCTCGGCCCCGTACCCAAGTATGATGACATTCGAT
>CAZNCO010000435.1:0-4459 GCA_964571345.1 uncultured Ohtaekwangia sp. | reverse complement strand
TGTGGTTATGATTGGGCTTTGTTTGGTCACTTACATAATTTTTAAAGTCAACGAATGTCAGTGAAGCTATCGAAACGAAATCCAAAACAATTCTGCATTGGAATTACAGTCCGCGGACAAGGAGCAATTCGTAAACGAAATGGATAAGAAAGTAAACATGACTTGGGGACTCTTTGGAGTATGTATTGCCGGGATTGGGTTGACGGTTTTTCGGACTTATAAACTCTTGACCCAAAGAGATACAGAAGTGTTTTAGTTCTTAATCTAATTTCACATGTCGGAGAGACGCGGCAGAGAAATCTGCAACAATGTTTTTCGAACAAATGAGTATAGTTAGAATAACAAATGGATTTCATAACCACGGAGGCGTAGGTCTTTTGCTGACTGGGACGTTGGAAAAAGGGGACGTGGAGAATGGAGATTTTCTTGTATTAGATAAGGATAGCAAGATTCCAATTATTGACGTTGAATTTGACAAGGAAACTTTTCCGGGGACGACTCACGTGCGATTAATGGTCTCTCGTGATCATGATGTGATTTGGCATAAACTCTATCAAAGAGAATTTGAGGTAGAAAAACACGGTCTACAACAAAAAGCTATAAGTCATTTTTCTTGATTTGTTTATTTTTATTTTGGTAAGGCAAACGCCTTATAGGGCAATTTTTATGAGAGAGAGTTTCAAACTTTATTATAGGGACATTCTTCTTGGGACAGTCTCGCCTACAAAATCAGATTTTCCAAGCACATCTGGAAAAATTGAATTCAACTTTGACTTTTTGGAGAAAGGGAACAAGAAAGAAATATGGGACTATATTGACTATTCAATAGAGTCCACGGACAAGGTTATGGGATCCCAAAGGGAATACATTGAATTTATTGATAAGGAAGAACAAAAACATCAAGCAATCATCGAGAGCTTAGATTGGACTTTGGTTTCAAAGAATGGAGATAGGATAAAGATATTGGTTCCGGTTTTCTTTCGGGACCAGGAAGTTAATTTCAGATTTCAGTAAATGGAGCCAAAACAACTGCCGCCAATTGAGACACAATTATGCGACTGATCTTAATTATCTATGGTGTGGGATTTTTAGTTGGAACATTTTTAGTATTAATAACGCTACACTATGGGACACCTACAAGCGCAACCTTTGTTGCAAGCTTTTCGATAGTAATAGTTTTCCTAATCCACATAAGCCTTAGTGAGCGAAAAGAAACTCGGACATGCCCAAAGTGCGGAGAATGGTGGAGTGTTGACAAATTGAATAGATTCGACTCATCGGACCGTTTACTTCCTCAAGCAACCGGAACTAATAGTTCAGTGATTTATAAATTAAAATGCAAGCGCTGTGGATACACTTGGGAAGTACTGACATATGAAGCCAATGACGCCTCTTGATTCTATTGCAGTGATTTGTATAACTGAGGCAATAGCAGCCATAATATGCGGGGCATTGTGCGAAACGAGTTGAGAGGAGAAATTAAGCTAAACCGACAAATTGAATTAGTGTATTTTAAAACAAAAAACAAAGACGAAAATTAAAACCAACCACAACCAGAATTATGAATACAAGATTAGTAATGACAGTCAGTGCGATTATCATGGGAATTGCTGGAATGTTAATGACTTTTATCCCTGACCTGATTTTAAATTATCTTGATGTCAATGTGGATAAGACAACAGTATTTGCAATACAAATATTAGGCGCGCTTTATTTTGCGTTTGCCATGTTTAACTGGATGAATAAACGAGACTTAATTGGAGGAATTTATAATCGGCCTTTGGCTGTTGCGAATGTTTGCCATTACTCTATCGCTGGACTTGCTTTGGTCAACGGATTGATGTCTAATCCTAATTTATCTCCCATCATTTGGACTGCAGGAATTATTTATGCTGTTTTAGCCATAGTCTTTGGATTAATTTTAATGCGGCATCCGTTGAGCGAATCGACCGAGCACGCATAAAGAGAATAAACATGGCTTCGGAGAATATTGGATAATCAATGGCGCGGTTTTGTTATTGTTTCTTAATTTAATATACGCGTGTCGTTGTGTTTCATTTTTGACAAAGATTATTTACTAACCAGATACAATCATGAAAAAACAGTTGCTTTTTATTGTACTTCTACTGCCGACCATTCTATGGGGGCAAGAAAAAATTTATAACACCAAAGAATTTAAAGAAGGACTTTACAAGACCTATGAGGAATTTATCAATAATTCACCTTCAATCACTACAGCATTTACCGTTCGGCAGAAAAATAACATGGGTGAGCATTATACGTTCGATATGATAGATGGAAGTAAGGTGGGCAAGGTCTTTGGGTTTTGTGATGGTATAACAATTTATGTTCATGGTTTACGTCTAGAGGGTTTTCATAAATTAGACTATGTCGGTCCTTACTCTTTTTTTGTCTTTGAACAGCCTAGATATAGCATGACCACTGCGATGCTTCCTGACCATTTGGTTATCATAGATGACGATGGAACGTACAAGGACGGAACTGTTTCGTATGTGGAAAAATTTCTTAATGCAAAAAGCCCCGAGTTAGGAAAAGAATTCGCAGCTCTACAAGAACGAAAGGACAAGAAAAATAAGAGACAGGAATACCTTATCAAGCTAAACGAAAAATTGAAGGGGAACTAAAAACGGCACACAACATAGCTAGCTTGTACATCAAATAATCATTTGGTTTTCTCCGGATGTGTTTTACATTGCTTATATATCAAAAATCAGTTTGCCAATGAAGAAGATGCTCGTAGCCCTCACACTGTGTGCTTTTAGCTTGATCGATGTAGCCGCACAAGTTTTAAAAGCCCCGGAAGTAAAAGAAGGCGATGGTCCTTACTCCCAGTTGATCATCCGCGGGCCAATGCTTATTGATGGCACCGGTGCCCCGCCTGTAGGGCCGGTAGATATTGTTGTTCGTGGAAATCGTATATCCAGAATTGTGAGCCTGGGATTGCCAACACCCGGCATGGCCAGCGATGCCAACCGACCAAAGCTGGAACCTGGCGGCAAAGAAGTAAATGCAGAAGGCATGTACCTCCTTCCGGGATTTATAGACATGCATGGTCATATTGGTGGCAGTCAGGCACCAATTGCCGAATATGTTTTCAAACTTTGGATGGCGCACGGCATTACCACCATTCGCGAGCCCGGCTCCGGCAACGGGCTGGATTGGGTGCTCGATCAAAAAAAGAAAAGTGAACAAAATCTCATCACCGCTCCGCGCATCAAAGCGTACAATACTTTTGGCTCGGGCTCAAAGGAGCCGATTGTTACAGCCGAGCAGGCGCGTGCGTGGGTGAACGAAAATAAATTGAAAGGTGCTGATGGTATCAAATTTTTTGGAGCGTCACCCGAGGTGATGGATGCTGCTTTGCGCGAAAATAAAAAGCTAGGATTGCGGTCGGCTTGCCATCATGCGCAACTCAGAGTAGCGCGCTGGAATGTGTTGAACTCGGCAGAGGCTGGTCTCACCTCTATGGAGCATTGGTATGGGTTGCCTGAAGCCATGCTTGCAAACTCAACGTTGCAGAATTATCCTACCGATTATAATTATTCAAACGAGCAAGATCGTTTTGAAGAAGCCGGTAAACTGTGGAAACAGGCAGCGCCTCCATATTCTGAAAAGTGGAATACGCTGATGAACAAACTTCTTCAACTGGATTTCACGTTGGACCCAACATTCAATATTTACGAGGCTAGCCGCGATTTGCATAAAACACGCAGAAACGAATGGCATGAAACCTACACTCTTCCGCAGCTTTGGAATTTCTTTCAACCTAACCACGACTCGCATGGATCGTATTGGTTTCATTGGGGAACGGAGCAGGAGGTGGAATGGAAAGAAAACTATCGCCTGTGGATGACTTTTGTGAACGAGTATAAAAACCGTGGAGGCCGCGTGACCACGGGCTCTGACAATGGATTTATTTTTCAAACCTATGGATTTGGCTACATACGCGAGTTGGAGTTGCTGCGCGAAGCTGGCTTTCACCCGCTGGAGGTTATTCGCTCGGCTACCTTGTATGGGGCACAAGCATTGGGAATGGATAAGGAAATTGGTACCGTAGAAAATGGCAAGCTTGCCGACTTTGTTATTGTGGATCAAAACCCTTTGGAGAACCTGCAAGTACTCTACGGAACCGGTGCAGTTAAACTGACAGACGACAATAAAGTGATTCGCGTAGGTGGAGTGAAATACACCGTGAAGGATGGAATTGTTTATGATGCAAAAAAATTATTAGCCGATGTAAAACGCATTGTAGATGAAGAGAAAAAGAAAACAGGTTTTAAATTGAAACAACCGGGAATAGATTGATTCTATTCAGGAAAGTAATCCTTAAAAGGTCGCAGTGATGTGGCCTTTTTTTATGCGAAAGAATTAAAACGGTGTAAATTTCGAATCAATAATTATTCAAATGGAAGCATAGAAGATTGGCACTCCCTTTACC
>CAZNCO010000434.1:0-4465 GCA_964571345.1 uncultured Ohtaekwangia sp. | reverse complement strand
TATTCTATATGCGCGCGTCTGATTCATTCCGCAAGGTAAATTAGTGAAGTTTTCAGCGGATGGTGGTTCTTCTTCTGTCACAACCTACGAAGATTAAAAGGGAATCCCGTGAAAAACGGGAGCGGGCCCCGCAAGTGTAATCCCAATTCATCTTGATAATTTATCAGGACGAATTTTTGCAACTCAAGGCCATTGTGCTGACTGCTAGCGTCAGCATGAGAAGGCAGCAAAAAGGGAAAGCCAGGAGACCTGCCACAATCCAACTTTAAAAATCAGAGCTTTCGGGTTGAAAGGCGATGAGTATATCACACAAGTGATCTATTCTCTTTTCTCTTTAAGGCTCATAGTTGTTTCATTTTAAAAAATTTAACTATGAGAAAATTCATTTTCATTTTCGCATTTGCGACTGCATGCGTCATTGCGCATGCCCAAACAGATTCCCTCAAATCAAGAACCCTTGATGAGGTGGTTGTTACAGCTACCCGGTTTCCAAAGAGCGTGAGCGAAACCGGTAAAGTGCTCACGGTAATTGACGAGACCCAACTTAGGCAAAGTGCCGGCAAAGATTTAAGCCAGGTATTGAATGAACAGGCGGGCATTATTGTGAATGGTGCAAACAGTAATCCGGGAAAAGACAAAGCTGTTTATTTGCGCGGTGCCGCGAGTAAATACACGCTCATTTTACTGGACGGAATTCCGTTGAATGATCCATCTGGTGTTGATGGTGGAGCATATGATTTGCGCATGCTTCCAATTAATCAAATTGAGCGAATCGAAATACTCAAAGGCAGCCAATCTACTCTTTATGGCAGCGATGCTATTGCTGGGGTGATCAACATCATCACAAAAAGAAGTGGCGAAAAATCATTTGGCGGTTCAGCCTCTGTAAGCTACGGAAGTTATAACACATTACGGACAAGCGCTGTTGTTGCGGGCAAAACAAATGGTATTGATTACAATATTGGCTATTCGCATTTTGATACGGACGGCATCAGTGAAGCTAAAGATGCAACCGGCAGTGGAAATTTTGATAAGGATGGAGTTACGCAAAATTCGTTTCAAGCAAACCTCGGATTCAAACTGAATGAGGCACTTCATGTAAAACCGTTTTTTCGATACAACACTTTCTTTGGAAATTTTGACGATGGCTCTTATCAGGACAGCAAGACAAATTTCAGTCGCTCGGAGTTATTGAACACCGGCCTGAGTGCCAATTACCAACTTCCGAAAGGTTCGATCACGGCATTATATGGCTATACCAATTCTTCGCGCAACTATACATACAGCTTTGGTTCTTACAACTACAATGGAAAGTTTCAAAATGCCGATGTGTTTTGGAATTCAAATGTGTCTGATCATATTCAATTATTGGCAGGTTTGAATCATCAAAACTGGAAGATGCTTGATACCACAGCTGTTGAAAAAAATCCGGTAATCACAATTACAAGCCCCTATGCTTCTTTGTTTTTTAAAAACATAAATGGCTTCTCAATGGAGCTGGGTGCCCGCCATAACATTCATTCGAAATACGGAAACAACTTTACTTGGAGCTTTAATCCATCGTATTGGTTTGCACGAAGTGTGAAGTTGTTTTTCAACTACTCCACCGGCTTCAAAGCTCCAATGCTCAATCAACTGTACGGGCAATACGGAGCAAACCCAGATTTAAAACCTGAAAAGAGTGAAACTGCTGAAGTAGGGGCCCAGTTTGTTTCATCCAATAAAAGCTTCGATGCACGCGCCACATTCTTTACACGATCAATTGATGATGTTATAATTTACAATTCGCAATTTCAATACGTGAACTTCGATCAGCAAAGCGATTATGGCTTTGAATTCGAGCCTAGTTATCATTTAAACAAACTGACCATAAAAGCATTCTATGCTTTTGTAGATGGGAAGGTGAAAACGAAGACCGCTACCGGTGCAGACACAACTTACAACAACCTCATTCGCAGGCCAAAAAATTCTTTAGGAGTCACGATCGGTTATCAATTCAATACAAATCTCTTCGCCAGTGTTGGTTTGAAAACATTCGGCCAGCGAAACGATCAGTATTACGATGCCAGTTTCTCACTTCAACACACGGTGCTTCAGGCTTATCAATTGCTGGATGTGTATGCAGAATACAAATTCAAAACGAGATTTCGATTTTTTGTGGATGGTAAAAATTTGTTGAACCAGGACTATATGGAAGTAGCAGGCTACAATACGTTGAAAGCAAATGTAAATGTAGGCGTTGTTGCCAACTTCTGAAGTTAACAACAGCTGCAAGTTTATTGAGTTCAAGATTAAGAATCAGTGCTTGTTATCTTTACGCAACCATGGCCGAGAAACTAAAAGAAGGCGAAGATTTTTATTTTGAAAATGGACTCATGGTGTTCACTGAAAAATATCACATCAAGCGCGGCTATTGTTGTCAAAGTGGGTGCAGGCATTGTCCATATCGATTTCAGAAGAGCAAGGATACTAGCTCGAACGAAAAAAAGGAGGCTGGCTCGAAATGAGCCAGCCTCCTAATGGATTTCAATATGAAAGATTTCCCTTAAATGACAGGTCACATCGCCAATCGTTGACGAAGATGTATTGGGATATCAATGCGATGAACAGCAGTTCATTTTACTTCTCGGATATAGAATTTAAAATCGGAATCCTGGAATTTCAAAAGGACACCTAATACAACTTCTTTTGATTGAGAATAGAACACATAAACGTTGTATAATCCTGTAACGGCATTGAAGATGTAATCGGCTTTTGCAAAGCCCTTGTTTTTAAGGTCAGTCTTAAACTTCATTGCATTAGTAAGGCTTTTAAAACTTCCGGCAACTAGGTAGAAGCCGGTCTCCACTCCTGCTTTCCTCTCTGACTTAAATTCAGGCTTCTTTTCAACGAATGGTGCAATCGGCTTCTTCTCCTGAATAGTTGTCGTGTCTTTAGGAACTACTGGACGAGTAACAATATTTGCTTCCGGTTTTGGAGTCAGCTGCGGCTGAAGACTCGGTTGATCTAACTTTTGTGAAACATCTTTTGCCTCTTCCACTTCCGACTTTGCAACTTCAGTTTCTTGTTGTTTGAATTTAGAAGCCCACCTGAATTCGCGTTTGGCGCCAATTCTCACCCTCACCTGCAATTCCATTGAGCTGGTTGATATTAGGCCAGATGCTGCCGCAGGGATCTCATAGGAGTACCCAACCTTCAGTTTTTCCTTAACATTTAGTCCCACAAAAAAAGCAGTTCCTTGCTGAGCACTATAGGAAGATCCAAGCCATACTCTTTCATAAAACCCAATTTTAGCTCCGCCATCCCAGCTGTTCTGATTATCGCTGTTGAGTCGAAATAAAAACCACGGTTCAACTGAAATTGGTCCACTAAAAAATTTGTAGCTGATCGAATAATTCTGTTTCAGGAGTTGCGAATAATCTACGTTCCCTAATCTTTGAGGACTAAAATATTGCTGTCCGAGCAGTTGCGGAAGCCCAAAACCCAGCCGAAGGCGGTTCCACTCGTAAACCATTCCGAAACTTCCATTTCCATAAAAAGAATTTGCAGCGGCATTTAAAACAGTGGGGTCACTGCTGTAATCAAATCCATCCAAATCAAGATTGCCAGTGCCCACGCCTCCTGACAAAGCGAAGATTAAAGATTTATTCAAAGCGAATGGAATTCTATACGCGAAGGCTGCAGACACAAACGTGTTTTGAAGTGCTACTACCTGCTGATTTGAAATGGAAAAACCAAGAGCGACTCTTCCGCGCGTAGGCAGTTGAACTTGTAGTTGAGAAAAAGAAGGCGCGTCTTTAAAATTTATCCATTGCTTACGCGATGCAAAGTACACTTCCGAATATCCATCTATGCTAGTGTATGCCGGGTTAACATAAGATGGATTAAAATAGAACTGCCGAAAAGATGGATTGCTCTGACTGACGCAAGTAGATGCTATTAGCAGAACAAACCCAACGGAGACAATTTTCTTCATCCCAATTTATCTTACAATTCGAACACCTCCGGTAATCTCATTTTTTCCATCGCAATGGATCACGTAATAGTATGCTTCAGCCTCCAGCAATTGTCCATCAGAGGATCTGCCATCCCAGCTATTGTCATATGAAAACACTTCGTACACTTTTTTCCCAAACCGGTTGAAGATGGAAAGTCTGCAGCCTTGATAATCGAGCGTATTGGTCCATTTCCAAAAATCATTAATACCATCGCCATTAGGCGAAAATATCTTTTGGAATGATGAAGTTGTTTCTGCCGGAGCATTTGCCAGAAGTAAAGTAAATCTTCTCGGACTGTTTTCAAGAACAATTTCCATCCTACTCACTTGACCTTGCGTAAATAGATTCATGCACTGATCATCGGTATAATCAAGATAATTCTGAAACATCTTCGGCACAGGGTTATCAAGCGGACAGTCCTTTTGTGGATGCGTAGGGCAGCCCAATGTTTTGCTGCTTTGCGGAGG
>CAZNCO010000433.1:0-4471 GCA_964571345.1 uncultured Ohtaekwangia sp. | reverse complement strand
TCCACATGTGCCGCAGCTTGTGCTCCATCAATCAAGACAACGGCACCGTGTTGATGTGCTCCATCCATTATTTGCTTGATAGGGTTGATGGTTCCTAAACTATTGGATGCATGATTGACTGCTACAATCTTCGTTCTGTTATTCAATAATTTGTAAAAAGCCTCCAGGTCGAGCTCTCCGGCTTCTGTTACCGGAATGACTTTAATCAAGCATTTCTTTTCTTCGCTGATGAGTTGCCAGGGAACGATATTGCTGTGGTGTTCCAGTCCTGACAGAACTATTTCATCGCCTTCTTTTAAAAATTTTCTTCCATAGGAAGCGGCTACGAGATTGATACTTTCCGTTACTCCCCTGGTGAAGATAATTTCCTCCACATGCTTCGCATTGATAAAATGTTGCATGGAGTGGCGAGTAGCTTCAAAAGCCCTTGTTGCTTTTTCCGCCAGCGTATGAATGCCCCTGTGAATGTTGGCGTTATAATGTTGATAATAGTCGCTCAGTGCGTTGATTACCTGTTTTGGCTTTTGATTGGTTGCTGCATTATCAAAATAAATAAGTGGCTTCCCATTTACTTTTTGATGAAGTATAGGAAACTGCGTCCTTATCTTCTCAACATCCAGTTTTGCAATTGTTGTCACCGTTAATTTATACTGAGACGATTAGAAATGATTCTTTCCAAATGAGCCTTTAGACTTGAATTCTTGATATTCACTAGTGTTTCAGCCGCAAAGGCAGATAACAGGAGCGCCCTGGCTTCCTTCATTGGAATACCGCGTGAACGCAAATAAAATAACGCTTCTTCATCTAATTGACCGGTAGTACAGCCATGAGAACATTTTACATCGTCAGCCCATATTTCAAGCTGGGGCTTCGTGTTAATGGTCGCTGTTTCGCTTAGAAGTATGTTTCGGTTCGACTGGAAGGCATTTGTTTTTTGCGCCTGCGGGCGAACAAAAATCTTTCCATTGAAAACCCCTTTTGAATTGTCGGCCATCACGCCTTTATACAGCTCATTGCTAAATGAGTTGGGTTGCTTATGATCCACCACCGTATGATTGTCAGCAAGTGTATTTCCGTTCAATAAATACAATCCATGGAAATGGGATTCGCACTTCTCGCCATCCAGTTCAATAGCGAAGTTATTTCTTACCAATGCTCCATTGGTCGTCAACGTGTAAGTATCCACTCTGCTTGAAGACTGCTGATGGATTAGGCTGCTTGCTACCTGATAACTTTTCCCTTTATCATCCTGAATTTTGCAATACTCAAGATTCGCATTCTCCTTCACGATGATTTCTTCTGAGAACGTATTGAAGACAGGGTTTTCACCGATGGAGTGAAAAGTCTCCACTAGCGAAAGCCTACTTTCGTTATCGATGAAAACAAACAGCCTGTTGTGCGAGATAACTTGCTCACTCCGGGCATCGAACACATGCAGGATGTGGATTGGTTTTTCAACGGTGGTCTTTGACGGCACGTGAATAAAAACTCCTTCCTGCCAAAAAGCTGTGTTCAGCAATGCGAATGGATCCTGTGTTTGATTAGAAAGCTTGTCAAAATAAGTGGCCAATATTGGATTACCTGTTTTAAAAGCATCCGACAAACTTTTGATCTCTACTTGAAACGATGGACTGATCACCCGTGAGCTCTCTTTGGAATAGCGTCCATTTATAAAGACGATAAGATTGCCATCTAGTTCGGGGATAAGAAACTCCTCAATCGATTTGATTTGAGAAGTAGTTATTTTATTTGTCCATGAAAAATTCTTTTCAATTGCAGCTGTAATAGGAGTGAAGCGGTATTCTTCCTGCTTCTTTTTGGGAAGGCCAACTTTGCTTAATGATTCAATGGCTTTCTTCCTGAATTGCGTTGCTTCCTCAAACCTGGTTGCTGAAAAACTTTCGACAATCTCGTTCGTGATATCTTTCACTGATGCTGTCATATATTTCAGGCTGTTGCCAGATCTCCTTTAATCCAATCGTAGCCCTTAGCTTCAAGTTCAAGAGCAAGTTCTTTTCCGCCAGACTTAACAATTCGACCTTTGTAAAGAACATGCACAAAATCAGGAACAATATATTCAAGCAGCCTCTGATAGTGAGTTACAACGATTGTTGCATTGTCTTTTGAGCGCAACTTGTTCACACCATTTGCTACGATTCGCAGTGCATCAATATCAAGACCAGAATCCGTTTCATCAAGGATCGCAAGTTTCGGCTCTAACATGGCCATTTGGAAAATTTCATTTCTCTTTTTCTCGCCCCCGGAGAATCCTTCATTCAAGGAACGACTCAAAAGTGATTGATCAATTTCAACCAGCTTCATTTTTTCTTTCATGAGTTGAAGAAATGCAACAGCATCTAAAGCAGGCTGGCCACGATATTCACGAATTTTATTGAGTGCCGTTTTCATAAAATTTACAGTGCTCACCCCAGGGATTTCAACCGGGTATTGAAAAGCCAAAAAGATTCCTTCAGCTGCCCGCTCGTTGGGCTCTAACTCCAGCAAGTTCTTTCCAAGAAAATCAACTTCACCACCTATTACTTCGTAATCTTCGCGGCCGGCTAAAACAGAAGCGAGTGTACTCTTCCCAGAACCATTTGGCCCCATGATCGCATGCACTTCTCCGGCATTCACTTGCAAGTTGATTCCTTTCAGGATTTCCTTCTCGCCAATCTTCGCTTGTAAATCTTTAATATGTAACATCATCTTTGAATCAAAAAATTATCCAACGCTTCCTTCTAGAGTCAATGCCAAAAGTTTCTGTGCCTCTACAGCAAATTCCATCGGCAGTTGATTTAAAACCTCTTTTGCGTACCCGTTTACAATTAAGGCTACGGCAGCTTCTTCGTCAATACCTCTTTGCAGGCAATAGAAAATCTGGTCTTCACCAATCTTAGAAGTTGTTGCTTCGTGCTCAACCTTGGCGGTCGAGTTTTCAATATCTATATAAGGAAACGTGTGTGCGCCACATTGATCGCCCATCAGCAAGGAATCACATTGTGAGTAGTTTCTTGCGTTGACAGCCCTCTTCATCACTTGTACCTGTCCGCGGTAGCTATTCTGCGATTTACCTGCGGAGATTCCTTTTGAAACAATTCTGGACTTTGTGTTTTTTCCGATGTGAATCATCTTAGTGCCAGTGTCAGCCTGCTGGTAATTGTTGGTGACTGCCACGGAGTAGAATTCGCCTTGTGAGTAATCGCCTTTCAATACACAAGATGGATATTTCCATGTGATGGCCGAGCCCGTTTCAACCTGGGTCCATGAAATTTTGGAATGATCGCCAGCGCATAAGCCGCGCTTAGTTACAAAATTATAGATGCCACCTTTTCCATTCTTGTCACCGGGGTACCAGTTTTGAACAGTGCTGTATTTGATCTCAGCATCTTTCATCGTCATTAATTCTACTACAGCTGCGTGAAGCTGATTCTCATCCCGCATCGGAGCGGTGCACCCTTCGAGGTACGACACATAAGATCCTTCGTCAGCAATGATCAACGTTCTCTCGAACTGCCCTGTGTTGGCAGCATTGATTCTAAAGTAGGTTGATAATTCCATCGGGCAACGAACACCTTTTGGAATATAGCAGAACGATCCATCGCTAAACACAGCCGAGTTAAGAGCCGCAAAATAATTGTCATTTGCAGGTACTACGCTACCTAAATATTTTTTAATCAACTCAGGATGTTCTTTTACCGCTTCACTGAATGAGCAGAAGATTATGCCGAGTTCTTTTAACTTATCCTTAAAAGTAGTTGCTACTGAAACGCTATCGATCACTGCGTCAACGGCAACTCCCGTTAGTCTTTTTTGTTCAGTTAAGGAGATGCCCAGTTTCTCAAAGGTTTTGATTAGTTCAGGATCTACCTCACTTAAATTGTTAGGTTTGGCTTTCTGTTTGGGGGCAGAATAATAAATGATGTCCTGATAATTAATTTCAGGATATGTGACATTTGGCCATTTCGGTTCAACCATGGTCAGCCAATGGCGATAGGCTTTTAGTCTCCATTCCAATAACCACTCGGGCTCTTGCTTTTTGGTTGAAATAAAGCGTACGATATCCTCTGTAAGCCCTTTTGGAGCTTCATCTGCCTCGATCGCTACAGTCCAGCCGTGCTCGTATTCTTTCGAGGTTAGTTCTTCCAGTACTTGATTTTCCTTGGCCATGTTAGCCTATTTAGACTAATTTTAAACAAAATTACAAACAATACTGATCACTTAAAGTTCTTGATTTCGATTATTTTTAATTTATTCGGAAAGTTTCAAAGGCCGGTCGAGACTTTCTTCCAACGATATCATCGTATCAGTTCTTTCGATGCCTTCAACCTGCTGCAACTTCGAATACAAAACATCTTTTAGATGGTTAGTATCACGACAATGAATTTTGGCGAACATCGAGTAATTGCCCGTAGTATAGTGGATGTTGGTGACTTCAGGAATCAACTTAAGTCGAGCCAGAACCTTTTCATAC
>CAZNCO010000432.1:0-4474 GCA_964571345.1 uncultured Ohtaekwangia sp. | reverse complement strand
ATGTTTGGCCATCATCTGTAAAGTATTCAAATGCTTTGTTCGCATTTCCTTTGTAGATGTGCAGGATGAGTTCATCTGTCTTTTCACCAGTGTTCATCACCGGGTGTTGCATCGGAATAACAGCGCCACCTTTAATGAATACAGGTAATTTGTGAATAGGGCATTCTAAAAATATTTCCTGGTTGCCCATGTATTTCTTTCCATCAAATAAATAATACCATTCGCCTTCCGGCAAAAATATCTTCATCAACTCTTTGTTGCTTTCTACAGGGCAAACGAGAATGGATGGGCCAAATAAATATTGGTGTTGGTATGTGCCTTCGTATACCTTGGGCTCGTGCGTGTAGTTGATGGCCAGGGATCTTTGTATTGGCATTCCTGTTTGCGATGCTTCATAAAACAAAGAATAGATATATGGCATCAACTGGTAACGCAGTTTAATGTAATTGCGACAAATCTGTTCAGCCTCTTCGCCATAGCTCCACGGTTCGCTGTCGCGCGTGTTGATCATTGTGTGCGCGCGGAAGAACGGTGCCAGTGCCGCAATCGACATCCAACGCGTGAAGAGTTTGATGTCGGCATTGCCTACAAAACCACCGGCATCGAATCCTGCAAAGGCAACACCGGAAAGTCCCATGCTGTTAACGATACGAACGCCCAGCATCATGTGTTCATCATACGAAACGTTGTCGCCTGTCCACACAGCCGCTTAGCGCTGACTGCCCGCGAAGCCTGAACGCGTTAGGTTGAAAGGACGCTTACCTTTCATGAGACCTTTGGTTCCTTCGTAGGTGCTGCGCGCCATCTGAAATCCAAAAATGTTTCTGCCTTTACGTGCGGTTGCCGGATTGCCTTCAAAGTTGAACTCAATATTTTCAGGAAGGCCGTGTCCCCAGGTAGCGATTTCATTCATGTCATTCCAAAAACCTTCTACGCCCAACTCAACATAGTCTTTGAATTTTTCGGCCCACCATTTACGCGTTTTTGGATTGGTGAAATCAGGGAAGTGGCACCAGCCCGGCCACACTTGCCCCGTGTAATTTTCCCCATCCGGGTATTTGATAAATACATCTTCTTTCTTTCCTGAATCATAAGCATCATATCCTTCTTCTACTTTGATACCCGGGTCGCACATGATTACAATTTGAAAACCCATCTGCTTGAGCGTATCAATCATTCCTTTCGGATCGGAGAAATTCTTTTTATCCCAGGTGAAGATTTTGTATTTGTCCATGTAGTGGATATCCAGCACAATGGCATCTGCCGGAATTTCTTTTTCGCGAAATGTTCGCGCCACACTCAACACTTCTTTGTCTGGATAATAACTGTATCGGCACTGCTGATACCCGATGCTCCAAAGCGGAGGCAACTCCATGCGACCGGTAAGGCTTGTGTAGTTTTTCAGAATTTGCGAAACAGAATTTCCATGAATGAAATAGTAAGTCATCTCACCTGCATCAGCAGAGAAGCTTGCAAAGCGATTGTTGGATGCCCCGAAGTTGAAGAACGATTTATGTGTGTTGTCAAAAAATATTCCATAGCAAAGTTGGCTGTGAATGCCAATGTAAAATGGAATAGATGAATACAAAGGATCGGTTCCTGAATGGTATCCGTAGGCATCTGTATTCCAGTTTTGCAAATGTGAGCCGCGTCTGTCCAGGTTGCCGGTCTTCTCGCCAAGGCCTATGAAGCGCTCATCTTTCTGTAGTTTCTTGTACGTTGTGATTTGTTCACCAATCCATGATGTGCCCAACTTATCGTCTTCGTTGATGATGGTTCCATCCGGTTTGCAGATTGCAATGGAGACTGGATTCTTTTGAATGATTACACGGCACGCTTCGGTTTGAACAGTCACGTCTGAGTCCGACTCATGCCAGTTGATTGTGGCTGCTGCAGGCTTTGCAATGACAGCATAGGAATGATTTTCAAATTCAGCCGACTTTGAAAAAGAGATCCGGATTACTTCTGAAGAGAAGTGGGTGATTCTAAGGTATCCAGATTGTGCTTTTACCAGTAGGGTTGATCCTTCAGCTGTTGCTGAAATAAAGTTGCCAATAGTTTGGCTTGTATTACTTGATGGCATGATTCGCAAATTATGCCATCAAGTAAACTTATTTAGAATGAACTTAGTAAGATTTCGGTAACAATAAATCAGAAAACGATTGCAGATTTATTTCGATCCGCTCTTCAACGATGAATTTCTGATCACCAGTTTGGTCTTGAGAATTTTAGTTTCTGTTACAGGTTCTGTAATCTCCTTGTCTTTCATTTCAATATGACGGATCAGCAAACGCGCAGCTTCCTGCCCCATTTCAAAACCAGGTTGGTCTACCGTTGTCAAAGATGGATCGAGGAGTTCACCAAAGAACCAATTGCTAAATCCAACCAAAGCGATGTCTTGCGGAATTTTCAATCCCTTTTCTTTGATCGCCATCATGGCGCCCATCGCCATCGGGTCGTTGTTTGCAAAAATGGCATCTGGAGGATCGGGGAGTGATAACAACTTGCGCGTTGCCTTCTTGCCTTCTTCAAAGGTACCGCTATAACATTCAACAATGTATTCCTTCTTCACCTCCATTTTGTTTTCACGAAGGGCATCTTCATATCCTTTGAGGCGATCAATGCTGATGATCAGGTTTGGTGCGGCTTCCAGGTGTGCGATTTTTTTGCAGCCTTGATCAATCAGGTGTTGCACGGCTTCTTTGGCTCCGGCATAGTCATCTACAATTACTTTGCTGGAGGTAGGGCTTTGATACATGCGATCATAAAATACGATCGGAACACCTTTTGAAATAATAGATTCAATGTGATCAAAGTTGGTCGTTTCCCTAGAGAGAGAAAGAAGCATTCCATCTACGCGGCTGTTGAATAAGGCTTTGATATCTGTAAGCTCGCGCTGATACGATTCGTTGGATTGACAAAGAATCACATTGTATCCGGCCTGGTAAGCCACGTCTTCAATTCCACTGATTACGGTCGAGAAAAAGAAGTGAACAATTTCCGGTATGATCACACCGATGGTGTTGGTTTTTTTCTGACGGAGGTTGAGAGCAACAATGTTGGGCTGATAATTGAGTTTATCGGCCAGGGCATTCACAGCTTTTTTAGTTTCGATACTAATGTCCGGGTGATCTTTTAAGGCGCGAGACACAGTGGAAGGCGAGATACCCAGTTCACGGGCGATATCTTTGATGGTAACTTGATTGAATTTCATCGATTAAAATTATTGGTAAAGGTAGTTATTTTTTTGCACTCGTTTGCGGTGTCGTTTCCCACGATTTTTGAAGGGTTTTTGGTACTTCGAATTCCTTCCTTCGATAAGTTTGAAGGTCATTTGCCTTGATTTAGGATTCGATATTACGACATTTTTAAGTCAATAAATGATGCCTAAAAAATTTATTTAACCCAAAACCTAAATTTTCTCTATGGTCAAATTTTACTTGTATTTGAGGAAGATTTTGATGCTGTTACTTGTCAGCGGTTCGCTTACCGCGTTGGCTCAGGAAATGGTTATCAAAGGAAAAGTTACCTCTTCGGATGACGGTGCACCCCTTCCGGGTGTAAACATTCTGGAGAAGGGAACTACGAATGGAGCGGTGACTGATGCAGATGGAAATTATTCCGTGTCTGTTAAGTCAAATGCTACTCTTGTGTTTTCGTTTATCGGCTATGCCACGCAGGAAGTAGCGGTGGGATCTCAAACTACGATAGACATTTCTCTGAAAACAGATGCTATTTCTCTGCAAGAGGTTGTTGTGGTAGGGTATGGTGAGGTGCAGAAGAAGGATGCAACCGGAGCGGTGATAAATATGTCAAACAAAGACTTCAACAAAGGAGTTTTAACCTCTCCGCAAGATTTGATTGTAGGAAAGTTTGCCGGTGTTTCGGTAACAACAAATAGCGGTGCGCCAGGTAGCGGCTCTACCATCAGAATCCGTGGCGGATCTTCCCTCAATGCAAGCAACGATCCATTGATTGTGATAGATGGCTTCCCTGTAGACAATACATCTCCGGGTGGGGTAGCAAACCCATTGGCGTCTATCAATCCAAATGACATTGAAACTTTCACGGTATTGAAAGATGCATCCGCTACTGCTATTTACGGTTCGCGTGCTGCTAACGGTGTAATTATTGTGACTACGAAGAAGGGTGCCGCAGGTAAACCTAAATTCAGCTATAATGGAAACGTGTCAATTGGATCTCCGATTAAGTACGTAGATGTGATGAGCGCAGCGCAGTACAGGGATTTGGTTACGAAAATGAGTCAGACAGGAATGTCTGGTATTGATAATGCAGCCTTGGCGAAACTTGGAACCGCGAGCACAGATTGGCAAAAAGAGATTTTTAGAAATGCTATTTCTCATGATCATAACTTAAATGTATCAGGCTCTTACAAAAATGTACCGTATCGCATTTCTTATGGTTTTACGGATCAGCAGGGAATTTTGAAAACCACTGACAATCAGCGTAACTC